>VBCP01000126.1 GCA_005888925.1 Betaproteobacteria bacterium
GACCACCCAGCCGATGTCGGAAGTGGTGAACATGGTCTCGCCGGCCTCGCCGCAGAAGATGTTCTTCATCGACGCGGCGAGCGCCACCGCGTAGCCGCCGACGTCGCGCTGCACGCCTTTCGGCTGTCCGGTCGTGCCCGAGGTGTACAGGATGTACGAGGGCTCGTTCGACTCGAGCCAGGCGCAGGGAACCTCTGCGTTCGCGAAGTCCCTCTGCAGCGCCTTCCAGTCGACGTCGCGCCCCTGCACCACGGGCATCGCGTAGTCCAGGCCGCGCTTGAAGATCAGCACCTTCTGCGGCGGGTGCCTGGCGAGCTTGAGCGCTTCGTCGACCAGCGACTTGTACAGCACCGTCTTGCCCATGCGGCTGCCGCCGTCGGCAGTGATCATCAGCGCCGGTTTCGCGTCGTCGATGCGGGCGGCGAGGCTGGCCGCGGCAAAGCCGCCGAACACGACCGAATGGACCGCGCCCAGGCGCGCGCAGGCGAGGATCGCAAAGCAGGCCTCCGGGATCATCGGCAGGTAGAGAATCACCCGCTCGCCGCTCTTTACGCCGAGGGACTGCAGCATCGCCGCGGCGCGATTGACCTCGGCGAGCAGCTGCTGGTAGGTGAAAGTCCTGCTTTCGCCGACTTCGGTCGAAATCCACACCAGGGCCTTCTGCTCGCCGCGCGCCGCGACGTGGCGGTCGACGGCGTTGTAGCAGAGGTTGGTTTCGCCGCCGACGAACCAGCGCGCAAACGGTGGCCGCGAGTAATCGAGGACCTCGCTGCACGGCCGGTGCCAATGGATCAGCTTCGCCTGCTCAACCCAGAAACCCTCGCGGTCCTGGATCGAACGGCGGTGGAATTCGGCGTAGCTCGCCATCCGTCTCCTCCTTGCGCCGCTAGTGTAAAGCCTTACCCCGGCTTTCCTCCCCTGAACAGCTCGATGATCCGCAGCAGGCGTTTCGCCACGTCGCCGGCCAGGTCGCCCAGGGGTTGCGGATCGGTTTGCTCCAGCACCAGCAGCGCGCGCTCGATGTCGCCCGGCAGGGTCGCGGGCCTGCTTGGCCTGGCCTCCTCGTACCCGACGATAGGCTCGGCCTGGCGGCCGGCCGCCTGCAGCCGCTGCATCGCGGCGCGCATCAGCTCCTCGATCGAGCCGACCGCGTCGATGCTGAGCGAAGCCGCCCCGAAGCTGCTCGCGATCCTGACCGGCTGGCCGCGCCAGGTGACGTGCGCGCCTTCCAGCTGCCCGCGCAGGCGGCGTGCGAAAGCGAGCATCTGCGGCGGGCCGGTGCCCATCGAGACGATCACGAAGGTGGCCTCCGCCGTGCGGCTGACGGAATCCTCGGCGCGCAGGTTCGCGGTCACCATGTTGGCGATCCGCGCCAGCAGCTGCTCGGCGGTTTCCTTGCCGACCTGATTCGCAAGATCACCGTAGCTGTCGATGCGCAATGCCATGACCGAGAGCTGCCCGCCGTGACGGCGCGCGTGCGAAAAATGCTTGCGCCCCTCGGTGAGCAGATAATGCGGCGTCAGGGTGCCGGTGACCGGATCGTGCGTGACGCTTTGCGCCACCGCCTGCTGGCTCGCCTCGAGCTCTCTGCTGGTCCTGACCAGTCGCAGCAGGTTCTGGATGCGCGACAGGACCTCGGAGCCATCGGCCGACTTGGCGATGAAATCGTTCGCCCCCGCGCTGGCTGCGCGCTTCTTGTTCGCCTCCTCCCGGTTGCCGGAGATCGCCACCACCGGCAGCTCGCGGATGCGGGGATCGCTCGAGCTGCGGATGCGCTCGAGCAGCTCGAAGCCGTCGAGCTTCGGCATGGCGAGGTCGGTGAACACCATGACGATCGACGGATCGGTGCGGATCGCCTCCCAGCCCGCCTCGCCGTCGGCTTCCTCGCGCACCGCGAACGACGCGCTCAGGATGCTCGCGAACGTCTTGCGGACGAACTTGGAGTCATCGATGACGAGCACGCGCCTTTCGGGTAGATCCGTGGGATCCCCGCCTATTCAGCCAGGTCGACGACGATCCTGCGATTCACCTTCCCCTGGATGAAATCGTCGAACGCCGCGGGCAGCTGGCTGAACGGAATAGTACGGCACATCTCTTTGAGCAGCGGCGGCCGCAGGTCGGTGGCGAGCCGCCGCCAGACCTCGCGGCGCAGCTCGGGGCCGGGACTCTCGCTCGAATTGATGCCGAGCAGGCTCACGCCGCGCAGGATAAAGGGCAGCACAGTCGTGTTGAGGCTCGGGCTCGCGGCGAGGCCGATCGAGGCGATCACGCCGTTCACCTTCATCGTGCTCGCCAGCCAGGCGAGGACCTCGCCGCCGAGGTTGTCGACGGCGCCGGCCCAGGTGGCTTTTTCAAGAGGGCGGGTTTTTGAAAAATCAATGCTGGAGCGAAGTTTGACCTCTTTGGCTCCCAGCCTCTTCAACCAGTCGGATTCGGATTCCTTTCCGGTGAGCGCGACGACGTGATAGCCGAGCCTGGCCAGCGCCGCAATGGCGATCGAGCCGACGCCGCCGGTGGCGCCGTCCACGATCACCGGCCCGCTCTGCGGCTTGAGCCCGTTCTGCTCCATGCGCACGATGCCGATGCCGGCGGTGAAGCCGGCGGTGCCGAACGCCATCGCGTCCCACAGCGACATCCCCTTCGGCAGCTTGCTGAGCCATTCGGCCGGCACGCGCGCGTACTCCGCGTAGCCGCCGTCGTGCGCGACGCCGAGGTCATAGCCCACGGCGAGCACCGCGTCGCCCTTGGCGAAGCGCGCATCGGCCGACGAAACGACCGTGCCCGAGAAGTCGATGCCGCCGATGCACGACGCGCGGCGCAGGATCTTGCCTTTGCCCGTGGCGGCGAGCGCGTCCTTGTAGTTGACGTCCGAGTTCGCCACGCGCACCACGACCTCGCCCGGGTCCAGCTCTTCGAGCGAGCGCTCGACGAATTCCGCGCGGATCTTCTTGTCCGGCGTCTCAGTGAGCTGGTATGCCTTGAACTTGTCCACTGGCCCTCCTGCGCTCGCTCTGCAGATAATCGGACGACTGCATCTCGTGGAGGCGGCTCACGGCGCGGGCGAACTCCGCGGTCCCCTCGGGGTAGAGCGCCTCGGGCTGCGCCTCGGCCGATACGATGAGCTTGACCCGTTCATCGTAGAACACATCGACCAGCCAGGTGAAGCGCCGCGCGG
>VBCP01000593.1 GCA_005888925.1 Betaproteobacteria bacterium
CATCGGCGATGGCCTGCATGCGACGCTGGTCGCCCGGACCGCCGTTCAGCTGGAGCTTGCCGCCCCAGCTCTCGAGATCCGCCAGAGAAAACCCGTACACGGCGAGCGTCTGATCGATCATGTTGCGCGTCGAATGCGTGGTGTCCTCGCGCACCGAGACGGTGAGCGGCATGCGCTTCGCCTTGATGTCGGCGAGCGACTTGATGCCGGTGCGCGGATGGACCATGTAGGCAAAGCGGTCCCACGACGGATAGTTCGCCACGATGCACAGTGGCAGCGGCTCGCGAAACAGACCCTTGCCGCGCACCGCCTGCGTGAGCATCGCCGACGGATTGACGATCGCCGCCTCGAGCTCGCCGCGCGCCACCGCGTGCGCGAGGATCGGCGAGCCGGTGGCCATCCGCAGCCAGGGCCGGT
>VBCP01000594.1 GCA_005888925.1 Betaproteobacteria bacterium
GTCGCGCACCACGCCCGGGTCGCCGATCGGAATTTTCAGCAGCTCGCCCGCATGCTCAGCGAGGATTTTCTTCGCGCCCTCATCGCCGCCGAGCGCGATCAGCTGCTCGTAGAACTGTCCGGCGATGCCCACCGGATGCCCGCGGCGCGCGCGCCAGTACGGCGCGACGAGCACCGCGCCCGATTCGAGCGCCTGCCGCACGGCGGCGATCGAGCTGCGGCGGATGTAGGGCATGTCGGCAAGCGCGACGAGGTAGCCGTCGCGCTTGCCCGCCGCACGCACCGCGCAGGCGAGGCTCGCGCCCATGCCTTCGTGGGCGCGCTCGCACACCACGAGCTTGCAAGCTTCCGATTGAAACAGCCCATCGTCGCCGGGTTTGACCACCGCCACCACTTCGCCCACCTCGCTCGCCAGATGGCGCAAGGCCTGCACCGCGATCGGCACGCCGTGCGGCAGCGGGTGGCGCAGCTTGTCGGAGCCGAAGCGCGAAGCGGAGCCTGCCGCGAGCAGCAGGCCAACGATATTCAAGTCGTCTGTTTTACTTCGCAGGCCGAAGGATCGAAGCGCGGCTTGGGCTTCGCCGCCCAGGAGGGCTCCGAGACACCATGGCGCACCGCGGTCATCTCGGCGAGGATCGCCACCGCGATCTCGGGCGGCGTCTTCGAGCCGATGTAGAGACCCACCGGGCCGCGCAGGCGCGCGATCTCCTCGGCCGAGACGTCGAACTCCTTGAGGCGCTCGCGGCGCGCGTCGTTGTTCTTCTTCGAGCCGATGGCGCCGACGTAGAACGCCGCCGATTTCAGCGCTTCCATCAGCGCGAGATCGTCGAGCTTCGGATCGTGCGTCAGCGCGACGAGCGCGCTGTGGCCGTCGAGCTGCATCTCGCGCACCACGTCGTCGGGCATGCCGCGGTTGATGGGGACTACGGCGAGATCCCAGCCCGCCGCGTATTCCTCGCGCGGATCGATCACCACCACGTGGTAGTCGAGCATGCGCGCCATCTCGGCGAGATAGCGCGTGAGCTGTCCCGCGCCGATCAGCACGAGGCGCCAGCGCGGCCCATGCACGGCCGAGAGCACGCGGCCGTCGAACTCGAGCACGTCCTGCCAGCGGCCCGGCTCGAGCGTGGCGCGGCCGCTCTCCATCTCGACGCGGCGCTTGACGAGCTGCTGCGACTGGATTTTGGCCAGCAGGTCGCTGAGCCCGCTCGTCTCAGTCACCGGTTCCAAAACCAGCTGCAGCGTGCCGCCGCAGGGCAGGCCCCAGCGCGTCGCTTCCTCGTTGGTGACACCGTAGGTGACGAGCTCGGGTTTTTTGGCCGCCGCAAATTTCTCGCGGACCTTTTCCACCAGATCGTCCTCGACGCAGCCGCCCGACACCGAGCCGACGATCTGGCCATCGTCGCGGATCGCAACCATCGCGCCGACCGGACGGGGAGCAGAACCCCAGGTTTTGACGATCGTGCCGAGCGCGGCGCGATGGCCGCTCTTGCGCCACTCCTCCGCCGTGCGCAGCACTTCGATATCGACGCTATCCATGCGGAAATGTTATCGCAACCCGGCAGCCTTTAGTTCCAGATGCGGCCCCGGTTCCATCGGTAATGGAAATCGTCGCGCCATGTCCCACGGCGATCTCGCGCACGATGGCGAGGCCGAGACCGCTGCCGGTGCCGGAAGTTCCGGGCACGCGGTAGAAGCGTTCGAGCACGCGCTCGCGCTCGGCTGGCGGAATGCCGGGACCGTCGTCCTCGACCTCGATATAGGACTCGACGCCGTGCCGGCCGGTGCGCACCGTGACGCGCCCGCCGCGCTGCGAGTACTCGATCGCGTTGTGCACGAGGTTGGCGAGCGCCTCGCGCAGCAGGAACGCATCGCCCTGCACCGGCGCCCAGTCGAGCTCGAAGCCCAGATCAACGTCGCGCGCGAGCGCCTGGTGCACCCAGGCGTCGGCTTCACCCTCGGCGAGAGTCTTGAGATTCAGCTCGGCGGCGTTGCCGCGCGCGCCCGGCTCGGCGCGCGCCAGCGCGAGCAGCTGGTTGGCAAGCCGCGCGGTGCGGATCGTCGCCTGGTGCACCTGCTCGAGCTCGGCGCGCACCTCGGCGGGCAGCGCCTTCGCGAGCGTGAGCTCGGTATGCGCCTGCAGCCCGGCGAGCGGCGTGCGCAGCTGATGCGCGGCGTTGGCGAGAAAGCGCTGCTGGTTGCGGCTCGCCTGCGACAGTTCCTCGAGCAGGCCGTTCAGCGCGCTCACCAGCGGGCGCGTCTCCTCGGGCGTGCCGGCCGGATCGATCGGCCGCAAATCCCCGGGCGAGCGCGCCTTGATGTCCTCCGAGAGGCGCGCGAGCGGCCCGAGGCCGCGCTTCACGCCGAACCAGACGATGGTGATGGTGGCGAAGGCGATCAGCATCTCGGGCAGCAGCGTGGAGAAGAGAATGTCGCGCGCCATGCGCGTGCGCTTCACCAGGGTCTCGGCGACGAGCACCCGGCAGGACTCGAGGCCGCACTGCGCGGGCACGGCCACCGCGCGCACGCTCTGCCCGTTGTACGCCGTGTCGTAAGCCACCACCACGGCGCTGCTGCCGCTCGCCGGCTCCGGCAAGCCGTCGTCGCCGGCGATCACCTCGCCGCCCGGCCCGAGCACGCGGTAGTACACGGTGTCGAAGCTGTCGCGCCGCAGCACCTGGTCGACCGCGGCGGGCAGCTCGAGGCGATAGCCCGTACCCGCCGCGCGGATATACGAGCCGAGCGAGATGCCGACGTCGATCAGGCCCTGGTCGTACGCCGCGGTGGCTGGCTCGATCGACGGGTAGTACGCGACCAGCGCGCCGAGCACGAGCAGCGCGGCGATCGGCGGGAGCAGCATCCGCAGAAGGTGCGCGCGGAGGCTGCGGGCGGCCACTTTCAACTTCCCTTGAATTCTTCCAGCATGTAGCCGAAGCCGCGCACCGTGCGGATCTTGATTCCCGCGGGCTCGAGCTTCGAGCGCAGGCGCGAGACGTAGACCTCGATCGCGTTCGGCGACAGATCGTCGCCCCAGCCGGCGACCGCCTGGATGATCGCTTCCTTGGAGACGATCTTCTCGACTTTGCCCAGCAGCACCTCGAGCACCGCCCATTCGCGCGCCGCGCGCTCGAGGGGTTCGTTTTTCAGGAACGCGCGCCGCGCGACCGTATCGAGCGCGAGCGGCCCGTGCACGATGCGCGGCCCGCCGTGCGCCTGGGAGCGCCGCAGGAGCGCGCGTACCCGCGCAGTGAGCTCCGGCATGGCGAACGGCTTGACCATGTAGTCGTCGGCGCCCAGATCGAGGCCGCGCACGCGGTCGTCGACGGCGTCGCGCGCCGTGAGGACCAGCACCGGCATGGGGCCGTTTTTCTCCGGCGAGCCGGCGCGCAGGCGCCGCAGCACCTCGAAACCGTCCATTTGCGGCAGGCCGATGTCGAGGATCACCAGGTCGAAGCGCTCCTGCGCGGCGGCGAGCACGGCCTGCTCGCCCCGCGAGGTGACGTCCACGGCATGCCCCTCCGCCTCGAGGATCCGGCGCAAGCCGGAGGCGAGCGGCGCGTCGTCTTCTACGATGAGCAATCTCACGTGCGGAGATGCTACGATTTCCCTCCCCCGAAATGCAATCCTGAGGAGGCCCGCATGTCGGTCAAGGTATCCATGAAGGTCAATGGCAAGCCGGTGTCCGCCGAGCTCGAGGAACGGACGCTCCTCGTCACGTACATCCGCGAGAACCTGCGCCTCACCGGCACGCACGTGGGCTGCGACACCGCCCAATGCGGCGCCTGCACGGTGCTGATGAACGGCAGAGCGATCAAAAGCTGCTCGATCGTCGCCATGCAGGCCGAGGGCAGCGACATCCTCACCATCGAGGGGGTCGCGCATGCCGATGGAACCTTGCA
>VBCP01000127.1 GCA_005888925.1 Betaproteobacteria bacterium
CTCATGTGAACCCTCCCGCCGCGATTGTAGCCTCGGCCCATCGCGGCTCGATCGTCTCGAGCTCCTTGCGCGCCTCGTGGCGCGTCTGCTTCACCGAGCCGATCACGCGCGGCTTTTCGCGCGCCGCCGGCTGGCAGCAGGCCTCCAGGCGGATGCCGTTCGGATCCAGGAAGTAAACCGACACCAGGCCCGGCAGGATGTCGATCGGCCCGTCGCAGGCGACGTGCGCTTCGCGCAGGCGCTTGCGCAGCGCGGCGAAATTTTTCGGCGTCACGGCGAACGCCACATGCTGCATGCCGCCGATCGCGTCGCGCTTCGCCCTGGGCTCGGCGCCGCGCGGGATCTCGAAGAAGGCGAGCAGCGAATCGTTGCCCATGTCGAAGAAGTAGTGGCGGATCTCCTCGTAGGGCGGATTGCCGCGGTTCGCCGGGCCGCTGCCCAGGCCCGGCGGCACCTTCATCGCGTGCACCAGCGGCATGCCGACGACGCGCGTGTAGAAGTCCACCGTCATCTTCATGTCTTCGGTGTTGAGCGCCAGATGGTGAATGCCTCGGGTGACAGTGGAACTCTTGGTCCTGCGGCGCGGCAAGGTTTCGCGTTTCATGATTTCTCCTTCAAGAGCACGCGCACGGTCGCGATCGCCTTCGCCACCAGCGTGCCGTCCTCGTTCTTCGCCTCGGCCTCGACGAAGCTCATGCTGCGGCCGTCTTTCATCACGCGCGCATCGGCGAGAAGCCTGGCGCCGCTGCCGGCGCCGATGAACGACGTGCTCATGTTGATGGTGATCACGCCGACCGACTCGGGATGCAGCGTGCGCGCCGCGGTGCACAGCGCCACATCGAGCAGCGACATGATGACGCCGCCGTGCACGCTAGGTAGAGCAGGCCGACGACCAGCAGGGTGCCGAAGCGATACTTGAAGCCGCCGAAGAGCTGGCTGAACTGCACCTCGCCGCCCTGGTCGATGGTGCGGCTCGTGAGGACGAGGCCGGCGGTGAACACCGGTCCGACCACGAAGCTCGCGATCGCGCCGATGACCGGGAGCACGGCGAGCACGGTGTAGATGACCGCGAGCGTCAGCACCATGCCGATCCAGATCCCGGCGGCCCGGCGGAAGATCGACCACGCGGCCGCGATCCAGGTCCAGCCGTTCTCGGTCGGCACCGTCCTGCCGTGCGGCACGAACTTGTCCCGCAGGACGATGGTCTCGTCGGGAACCGCGCTCATGTGAACCCTCCCGCCGCGATTGTAGCCTCGGCCCATCGCGGCTCGATCGTCTCGAGCTCCTTGCGCGCCTCGTGGCGCGTCTGCTTCACCGAGCCGATCACGCGCGGCTTTTCGCGCGCCGCCGGCTGGCAGCAGGCCTCCAGGCGGATGCCGTTCGGATCCAGGAAGTAAACCGACACCAGGCCCGGCAGGATGTCGATCGGCCCGTCGCAGGCGACGTGCGCTTCGCGCAGGCGCTTGCGCAGCGCGGCGAAATTTTTCGGCGTCACGGCGAACGCCACATGCTGCATGCCGCCGATCGCGTCGCGCTTCGCCCTGGGCTCGGCGCCGCGCGGGATCTCGAAGAAGGCGAGCAGCGAATCGTTGCCCATGTCGAAGAAGTAGTGGCGGATCTCCTCGTAGGGCGGATTGCCGCGGTTCGCCGGGCCGCTGCCCAGGCCCGGCGGCACCTTCATCGCGTGCACCAGCGGCATGCCGACGACGCGCGTGTAGAAGTCCACCGTCATCTTCATGTCTTCGGTGTTGAGCGCCAGATGGTGAATGCCTCGGGTGACAGTGGAACTCTTGGTCCTGCGGCGCGGCAAGGTTTCGCGTTTCATGATTTCTCCTTCAAGAGCACGCGCACGGTCGCGATCGCCTTCGCCACCAGCGTGCCGTCCTCGTTCTTCGCCTCGGCCTCGACGAAGCTCATGCTGCGGCCGTCTTTCATCACGCGCGCATCGGCGAGAAGCTTGGCGCCGCTGCCGGCGCCGATGAACGACGTGCTCATGTTGATGGTGATCACGCCGACCGACTCGGGATGCAGCGTGCGCGCCGCGGTGCACAGCGCCACATCGAGCAGCGACATGATGACGCCGCCGTGCACGCTGCCGAGGCTGTTGGTGAGGTGCTTTTCCACCGGCACCGAGAGGCGCGCAGTCCCCTCACCGAGGGTTTCGGTCAGGATCTTGAGATGCGAGACGAAGGGAATGCGCTTCTGGTATTCGCGCGCGAAGTCGACGTTCAATGAGCGACTTTCATATGACGGTTGCGCCGCCGTCGACGGCGATCGCCTGGCCGGTGATGTGGCGCGAGCCTTCGGAGGCGAGCAGCACCGCGAGGCCCTTCAGGTCCTCGTCGTTGCCCAGGCGCTTGGTCGGGGTCCAGTCGCGGATCAGCTCGCCGGTGGTGCCGAGCGTCGCCTTGGTCATCTTCGACGGAAAAAACCCCGGGCAGATCGCGTTCACCGTGATGCCGTGGCTGCCCCATTCCGCGGCGAGCGCGCGGGTGAAGTTGACCAGGCCGCCCTTGGTCGCGTTGTAGGCGATGGTGCGCACGATGCGCGGATCCTGGCCCATCAGGCCGGCGATCGACGCCACGTTGATGATGCGGCCCCAACGCGCCGGAATCATCGATTTTTTCCCGATGTGCTGCGTCAGCACGAAGACGCCGGTGAGGTTCAGGTTCACGAGCTTGTCCCAGGCCTCGAGCGGGTGGTCCTCGGCGGGTGCGCCCCAGGTGGCGCCGGCGTTGTTGACGAGGATGTCGACCTTGCCGAACTTCTTCAGCACTTCGTCGGCGCACGGGGCAATCGCCTCGCGCTTGCCCATGTCGCACACCCAGGCTTCACACTGGATCTTGTGCCCCCGCAGGTGAGCGAGCGCTTCATCGAGCTCGTTCTGCTTGCGTGCGGTGATCGCGATCTTCGCGCCCATCTCGCCGAGTGCTTCGGCGATCTGCAGTCCCAGCCCGCGCGAGCCGCCGGTGACGAGCGCCGTGCGTGCGCCGAGATCGAGGAGCTGCCGGACGTTCATGCGTCAATCCTAATAGAATTTTCAGGTGACTACGCTCGTCATGTTCTCGGGAGGGCTCGACAGCACCGCGATGCTGGTGCAGCTGCTCGGGGAGACGCGCGACGAGCTGCGCGTGCATCACATCCGCATGGTGAATCGCGAAGCACGGGCGCAAGCGGAGCACTCGGCGGTCGAGCGCATCGTCGCCTGGTGCCGCGAGCGCTACCGGCCGTTTCGCTATTCCGAGTCGGCGGTGGACTTCAGCGCCTTGGAGGCGATTCCGATCGATTACCTTTCGATCGCGTTCGTCGCCTGCCAGGTCGCGATCGACACGCCGCGCTGCGACCGCATCGCGGTCGCAGCGCTCGCGCGCGACACCGACATCGAGAACCGCTCGGCGCGCCAGCGGCGCGTGTTCGATACGCTCTACGAGTGCTACCGGGCGCGCAAGCTGGGCGAGCCCGAAGTGCAGTGGATTTATCCCGTCTACCACTCGACCAAGCGGGAACTCGCAGCCACATTGCCGCGGGAGCTGGTCGAACTGACGTGGTCGTGCCGTCGGCCGGTCCGCGAAGCGGAACAGTGGCGGCCCTGCGGCGCCTGCAAGGCCTGTCTTGCCCGGCAAGGAATTTGAGCCGAGAATAAAGTCACAAAAGGGGAGGGGGCCGTATGCGAGCGCAGCGCAAGGATGGCCGCATACTCATTTACAGCCATGACACCTTCGGCCTCGGCCACCTGCGCCGTTGCCGCACGATCGCGCACGCGCTGGTCGAGCGCTACAAGCAGCTCTCGGTCCTGATCCTGTCGGGCTCGCCGATCATCGGCAGCTTCGACTTCCGCACGCGCGTCGACTTCGTGCGCGTGCCCGGCGTGGTCAAGCTGCGTAACGGCGAGTACACGCCGCTCAACCTGCACCTCGACATCGCCGAGATGCTGTCGATGCGCGCGTCGATCATCCAGCACACGGCCGAAATTTTCGACCCGGATCTGTTCATCGTCGACAAGGAGCCCGTCGGCCTCAGGGGGGAAGTGCTGCCCACCCTCAAGGCGCTCAAGCGCCGCGGCACGCGCCTGGTGCTCGGGCTGCGCGACGTGATGGACGAGCCGCGCCTGCTCGAGCCCGAGTGGCAGCGCAAGAAGGCCATGCCGGCGCTGCGCGACCTGTACGACGAGATCTGGGTCTACGGCCTGCCGCAGATCTGCGACCCGCTCGAGGGCATCGCCCTTCCGCCGCGCGTGCGCCAGAAGATGGTGTACACCGGTTATCTGCATCGCGAGGTGCCGACGCAGGGCGCGCCGGCGCGGCTGCCGGAGATCGCCAAGCGCCCGTTCGTGCTGGTGACCACCGGCGGCGGCGGCGACGGCGAGGCGCTGATCGACTGGGTGCTGCGCGCCTACGAGCACGACCCGCTGCTGCCCTACCCGGCGCTCCTGGTGCTCGGGCCGTTCATGCAGCCCGAGCGGCAGGCGGAGTTCATGGACCGCGCCGCCAAACTCAAGCGCGTCGACGCGATCACCTTCCACAAGCAGCTCGAGACGCTGGTCTCGAAAGCCACCGGGGTGGTGGCGATGGGCGGCTACAACACCTTCTGCGAAGTGATCTCGCTCGACAAGCGTGCCCTCATCGTGCCGCGCACCGCGCCGCGCCTCGAGCAGCACATCCGCGCTTCGCGCGCTGCCGAGATGGGCCTGGTCAGCATGCTCTCCGACGATGGCACCTATGACCCGGCGGTGATGGCCGCGGCGCTGCGCGCGCTGCCGCGTCAGAACCGGCCCTCCGAGGTCGTGGTGCCCGGGCTGCTCGAGAGCAATCTCGCGCATTCACTGATTTGCGAGTCGCGTTCGTACTGAAGGGCTATCCGCGGCTCTCCGAGGCGTTCATCGCCCAGGAGATCGCGGCGCTCGAGCGCCATGGCCTCGAGCTCCTGATCGTCTCGCTGCGCCGGCCGACCGATGACCGGGTGCACCCGGTGCATCGCGAAATCCGCGCTGCGATTCATTACCTGCCGGAGTACCTGTGGCGCGAGCCGCTGCGCGTGCTGCGCGCGTGGTGGGCGGTTCGCAAATTCCCAACCTACGGCAAAGCACGCGCACAGTGGCTGCGCGACCTGCGCCGCGATCCCACGCCCAATCGAATCCGGCGCTTCGGTCAGGCGCTGGTGCTCGCCGCCGAGCTGCCGGCGGACATCCTGCGCCTGCATGCGCACTTTCTGCATACGCCGGCGTCGGTGACGCGCTATTGCGCGACGCTGCGGGCGCTGCCCTGGAGCGGGTCGGCGCACGCCAAGGACATCTGGACCACGCCGGAGTGGGAAAAGCGCGAGAAGCTCGCCGATTGCGAATGGCTCGTGACCTGCACGCGCGCCAATCGCGACCATCTCGCGGCCCTCGCACCGCCGGGACGCGTGGAGCTGGTCTATCACGGCGTCGACCTGGCGCGCTTTCCCGCCAACCGGGTGGTGCGCGGTGCGAGCGATGGCAGCGATCCGCGGCACCCCGTGCTTGTCCTTTCTGTAGCGAGGCTCGTGGAGAAGAAGGGCGTCGATGTGCTGCTCGACGCGCTGGCGCGCCTGCCGGCGGGCCTGCATTGGCAGTTAGTGCATGTCGGCGGCGGTCCGCTCAAGCACAAAATGCAGCGGCACGCCCGGGCGCTGGGCATCGCCGAGCGCATCACTTGGCGCGGGGCGCTCGCGCAGGAGGAGCTGCTGCTCGAATACCGCAAGGCCGATCTCTTCGCGCTCGCCTGCCGCATCGCCCGCGATGGCGACCGCGACGGCCTGCCGAACGCGCTGGCCGAGGCGCAGAGCCAGGGACTGGCGTGCGTCGCCACCCGCGTCTCGGCGATTCCGGAGCTGATCCGCGACGGGAGCACGGGTGTGCTGGTGAATGAAGCCGATACCGTGGCGTTCGCCGCCGCGCTCGAGGCGTTGATCCGCGATCCGGCGCGCCGGCGCGCGCTGGGGGACGCCGGCCAGGCGCGGCTCGCGCGCGAGTTTACGCTCGAGGCGAACTTCGAGCGGCTGGCCGCGAAATTCCCCTCGGTAGCCGAGGCGGCCACCCGCCATGCGGATCGCGTTCTACGCACCGCTTAAATCGCCCACGCATGGCACGCCCTCGGGTGACCGCCGCGTAGCCGGGCTCTTGATGGACGCGCTCGCCGGCGCGGGGCATCGCGTGCAGGTGGCCTCGACTTTCCGCAGCTACGACGGCGAGGGCGACGAGCCGCGCCAGCGTGCGCTGCGTGCGCAAGGCGAGGCGTACGCCGCGCAGCTCGCGGACGAGTGGCGCGCGGCGCCGGCCGACGAGCGTCCCGAGCTCTGGTTCACCTATCACCTCTACTACAAGGCGCCCGACTGGCTCGGCCCCACCGTGAGCCAGGCGCTCGGCATTCCCTATGTCATCGCCGAGGCGTCCTATGCGCCGAAGCGCGCCTACGGGCCGTGGGCGCTCGGCCACGAGGGCAGCGCTGCCGCGATCCGCAAGGCGTCGCTCGTGCTCTGCCCGTCGCGCGACGACATCCCCGGCCTCGAGCTGATCATCGAGGCGAAGCGCATCCTGCATCTGCCGCCGTTCCTCGATACCGGGCCCTATGCCGCGGCGATCGCCAACCGCGCCGCGCTGCGCGCCGGGCTCGCCACCGAGCGGGGGCTCGATCCCGGCGTGCCCTGGATCGCGGTGGTGGCGATGATGCGCGCGGGCGACAAGCTCGCCTCCTACCGGGCACTCGCGGCCGCCATGCAGCTCCTGGATGACCTGCCGTGGCGGCTGCTGGTCGCGGGAGACGGCGTGGTGCGTCCCGAGGTCGAGAAGCTCTTCGACCAGCGCACCTGCTTTCTTGGCTCGCTCAGCCAGCGGCGCACCGCCGAGGTGCTGGCGGCAAGCGATCTGTGCGCCTGGCCGGCAGTCAACGAGGCGTACGGCATGGCGCTGCTTGAAGCGCAGGCGGCCGGCGTGCCGGTGGTGTCCCGCGACACGCGCGGCGTGCCCGACGTGGTGCTGAACGGCCGCACCGGGATTCTCGTACGCTACGGCGATGAGGCGGCGCTGGCCGACGCGATGCGCGAGCTGCTGCTGAACGGCGAGCGGCGCCGCACGCTCGGCCGCGAGGCGGCGCGTTACGTCGCCGCGGAGCGCAGCCTCGAAGCGGCGTCGGCAAAGCTGGGCGCGGCGCTCTCCGCGCTCTGATGCTGCTCCTCGCAATGCTGCGCCATGGCGATACCGCCTGGAGCGCCGAAGGCCGCATCCAGGGACGCTCCGACGTGCCGCTGAGCGACGCCGGTCGTCTCGGAGTCCAGGGTGTTCGATTGCCGAAGCTGTGCGCCGAAATGCGCAGCATCACCAGTCCCCTTGCGCGCTGCGTCGAGACCGCGGCGCTGCTCGGCGCGCCGCAAGCAGTGCGCGAGCCGCGCATCGTCGAGATGAGCTGGGGCGACTGGGAAGGACGCCGCCTCGCCGACATCCGGGCCGAGCTCGGGTCCGCCATGGCGAAGAACGAGGCGCGCGGCTGGGATTTCCGACCCGAGGGCGGCGAGAGCCCCCGCGAAGTCCTGGCGCGGGTGCGAAGCTGGCTCGCCGAGCTTTCCGCACCTACGCTGGCCATCACCCACCGCGGCGTGATCCGCGCGATCTACGCCACGGCGGCGGGCTGGGATCTGCGCGGCAAGCCGCCGGCAAAGCTCGACTGGACGGCGGTACAGCTCTTCCGTGTGGCTGACGACGGCACGCCCGCCATCGAGCGGCTGAATCTGCGGTGAAGGTTTTCATCTACGTCCAGCATCTGCTGGGCATCGGCCATCTCAAGCGCGCCGCGATACTCGCGCGCGCGCTGGCCGCTGCTCGATTCGATGTGACGCTGGTGAGCGGCGGTGCGCCCGTGCCGGGCATTGCAGTGGACATTCAGTTGCCGCCGGCGAGCGCCGCCGACATCACGTTCAAGACGCTGCTCGACGAAACCGGCCAGCCGGTCGATGACGCGTGGAAGCGCCGCCGCGCGGCGGCGCTGCTCGACGCCTGGCGCGCCTCGCGCGCCGACGTGCTGCTGGTCGAACTGTTTCCCTTCGGCCGGCGGCAGATGCGCTTCGAGCTCCTGCCGCTGCTCGAGGATGCGGTGCGCCTCGTGCCGCGGCCGCTCGTGGTCTGCTCGGTGCGCGACTTGATCCAGAGCCGCCCGGAGCGCGAAGCAGAGACCGCCGCGCTCGCGACGCGGTTTTTCGACCACATCCTGGTGCACGGCGATCCGCGCCTCGCGCCGTTCGAGCGCAGCTTTGGCGCTGCCGCGCGCCTTGAGGGCAGGCTGCATTACACCGGGTATGTGGTCGCCGGTGCCGCAGCGGCAGCCGACGGCGCCGCTGAAGTGCTGGTGTCCGCCGGCGGCGGCGCGGTCGGCCGGCGCCTGCTCGAGAGCGCGATGCTCGCCCGCGAGCACAGCCTGCTGCGCGGCGCGAGCTGGCGGGTGCTCGCCGGCATCAATTGCACGGACGCCGATTTCCGCGCGCTCCGGCGCCACGCCAGGCCCGGCATCGCGCTCGAGCGCAGCCGCGACGATTTCACGGCGCTGCTCGCGAACTGCGCGCTGTCGATCAGCCAGGCCGGCTACAACACCGTCGCGGAGACGCTGCTGGCGCGGGTGCGCGCCGTGCTCGTGCCCTTCGCCGGCGGCGGCGAGTCCGAGCAGACGCTGCGCGCGGAGCTCCTTGCCGAGCGCGGCGCCGCGGTGATGCTGGACGAATCCGCCCTGACGGTGGAGAACCTGGCGGAGGCGGTGAACCGCGCCGCGCGCGCGCCGCGGCCGCCGGCCGATCTAGTCGATCTCAATGGGGCGCAGCGCAGCGCCGAGCTGTTACGCGAGTGGCTCGCATGAGCGCTATGTGCCGCCCCCCTGTAAAGGGGGGAAGCGAGCGGTTTTTGCGAGCGGGGGGTTTTGATTTTTCTGAAAACCAACCCCCCGCTGCGCCTTCGGCTCACGGCCCCCTTTACAGGGGGCCAAAGCGATGAGCTGGCGCGAGCTCGAAGAAGAACTGGCGCGCTGGCGCGAGGCAGGGCGAGTTGCTGATTTCTGGTGGCGCGACGATGACGCGACATTGCCTTCCTCGGCGCTCCAGCAGCTGCTGAAGCTATCGAAAAGCAGTGCCGTCCCTCTTGCCCTGGCCGTAGTGCCGCTCGAAGCGGCGTCCGAGCTCTTCAATGGCCTGGGCGCGAGCGTGCTCATGCACGGCACCGACCACCGCAACCGTGCTGCACCGGGAGAAAAGAAAACCGAGTTCGCCGCGGCCGAGCCCGAGGCCGAGGCGATCGCGCGGCTCGCGGCGGCGCGCGAGCGGCTGGCGCGGCTGGCCGGCGCGAGCTTCCTGCCGGTGCTGGCGCCGCCGTGGAACCGTTTCAAACGCGCGCTCGCCGCGCGCTTGCCGGCCGCGGGACTCCATGGCCTGAGCGCCTATGGGCCGCGCGCTGCTGGCGAGGCGGCGCCGGGGATAAGGCAGGTCAACACGCACGTCGACATCATCGACTGGCGCGGCACGCGCGGCTTCGCGGGCGAAGCGGCGGCACTGGGCGCCGCGGTGAAGCATCTTGCCGCGCGGCGCGGCGGCAGCGCCGATGCGGCGGAACCGACGGGCTGGCTCACCCATCATGCGCTGCACGATGCCGCTGCGCAGGCATTTCTCGAGCGGCTGTTCGAGCGCACGCGCGCGCGCGGTGCGCGCTGGCTGGATCCGGTGGCGCTATTTCCTTCGCGCCTCTGATATCGCCCCTTATACTTCGGCGGCTTCGCTGGGGGAGAAGTGGCCGACCTGCTTTCCATCCGTGACCTGAGGGTCTATCTCGACGTCGACGCCGGCACCGTGAAGGCGGTCGACGGCGTGTCGTTCCGCGTGCCCGAGGGCGGCACGGTCGCGCTGGTGGGCGAATCGGGCTCGGGGAAATCCGTGGTGGCGCAGACCATCATGGGCATCCTGCCGCGCATCGCGCACATCGAGTCCGGCGAAATCCTGTTCCGCGAGCCGCGCATTTCCGCCGGCGGCGCCGGCTCGGTGGTCGATCTCTCGCGGCTCGATCCGCGCGGGCCGCAGATGCGCGAGGTCCGCGGCGGCCGCATCTCGATCATCTTCCAGGAGCCGATGACCGCGCTCTCGCCGCTGCACACGATCGGCGATCAGGTCGGCGAGACCCTGGCGCTGCACCGTCCGGGCGTCGGCCGCGGCGAACGGCGCGCCGCGGTGCTCGAGATCCTGCGCCTGGTCGGCTTCCCCGATCCGGTGAAGGCCGAGCGCACCTATCCGTTCGAGCTCTCCGGGGGACTGCGCCAGCGCGCGATGATCGCCACGGCGCTCATCTGCCGCCCGGCGCTGCTGATTGCCGATGAGCCGACCACCGCGCTCGACGTCACCATCCAGGCGCAGATCCTGCAGCTGATCCGCGACCTGCAGCACGAGCTTGGCATGGCCGTGCTCCTCATCACGCACGATCTCGGCGTCGTCGCCAACATGGCCGCCGAAGTGGTGGTGATGTACCGCGGCCGCGTGATGGAAGCCGGGCGCATCGAGGACATCTTCCGCGATCCGCAGCATCCCTATCTGCAGGCGCTGATGCGCGCGGTGCCGCGCTTCAACATGGCGCCGGGCGAGCGGCTGACGCCGATCCGCGAGGTGCTGGTGACCGACGAGCATCTGATCGCCACCCGGACGAAAGGCGGCGAAGACTTGGCGCCGCCGCCGGAGGGCATGCTGCTGCAGGTGCAGCACCTCACCAAGCGCTTCGCCGTGCGCAAGCGCGCCTTCACGCGCAAGCGCGAGGAGGAGCTGGTCGCGGTCGACGACGTGAGCTTCGCCGTGGCTACGGGCGAATGCCTGGGACTCGTGGGCGAGTCGGGCTGCGGCAAGACCACCACCGCGCGCATGATCCTGCGCTCGATCACCCCGGACGCCGGCTCGATCGTGTTCAACGATCATGGCGTGCCGAAGGATGTGCTGCGCCTGCGCGGCCCCGAGCTCTTCGCCTACCGGCGCAAGGTGCAGTTCGTGTTCCAGGATCCGTTCGGCTCGCTCAACCCGCGCATGACGGCGTACGACATCGTGAGCGAGCCGCTCGTCATCCACAAAATCGGCGACGCGGACGAGCGCTTCCAGCGCGTGAAGGAGATGATGGCGCTGGTCGGCCTCGACGTGCGCTTCCTGCGCCGCTATCCGCACAGCTTCTCCGGCGGCCAGCGCCAGAGGATCGGCATCGCGCGGGCGCTCGCGCTCGGCCCGGAGCTCTTGCTGCTGGACGAGCCGGTGTCCGCATTGGACGTCTCGGTGCAGGCGCAGGTGCTGAACCTGCTCCTAGACCTGCGCAAGGCGCTCAACCTCACCTACATCTTCATCTCGCACAACCTGGCGGTGGTGAACTACCTCGCCGATCGCATCGCGGTGATGTGCGCGGGGCGCCTCGTCGAGGTCGCGCCCGCGGCCGAGCTGTTCCGCAACCCGCGGCACCCGTACACGAAGGCGCTGCTCGCGGCGGTGCCCGATCCGAACCTGAGCCGCAAGCTCGACTTCGATGCGCTGATGCAGGGCAAGGCGTCCGATCCCTCCGCGTGGCCCGGCGAATTTCGCATCGCCAACGGCTCGGGGCCCGGCATGCTCGACGTCGGCAACGAGCACCTGGTGCGCTCGCGCGCATGAGGCTCGCTGCATTTCTCCTCGTGCTGGTGACGCCCGCCTGGGCGCTGGTCGAGCCGCCGTCGCTCGTCGAGCAGGTGAGCACCGGCAAGCTGCCGCCGATTGAAAAGCGCGTGCCGCAGAAGCCGCTGGTCGTGCCGCTCGGCGAGAACGGCACGAGCCTCGGGCGCCACGGCGGCACGCTCAACACGCTCGCCGGCCGCAGCCGCGACACGCGGCTCTTCACCATCTACGGCTATGCGCGGCTGGTGGGCTACGACCGGCATCTGAATATCGTGCCCGACATCCTCGAGGCGATCGAGGTGCAGGAAGGCCGCATCTTTACCATGCGTCTGCGCAAGGGCCATCGCTGGTCCGACGGCCACCCTTTCACCACGGAAGACTTCCGCTACTACTGGGAGGACGTCGCCAACAACAAGGAGCTCTCCCCCTCGGGCCCGCCGCGGGATCTCGTGGTCGACGGCGAAGCCGCCAAGGTCGAGGCGCTGAACGAGACCACGGTGCGCTACAGCTGGTCGAAACCCAATCCGCATTTCCTGCCGCGCATGGCGGGGGCCTCGCCGCTCTTCATCTTCCGGCCGGCGCATTACCTGAAGCAGTTCCACAAGAAGTATTCCGCGAAGGTCCAGAAGGAGGAAGCCGAAGGCACGGCCAAGCGCCGCTGGTCCGCGGTGCACAACCGCATGGACAACCTCTACGAGGCCGACAATCCCGACCTGCCGACGCTGCAGCCCTGGCACAACACCACGCGGCCGCCGGCCGACCGCTTCGTCGCCGTGCGCAATGCCTACTTCCACCGGGTGGACGAGCGCGGGCGGCAGCTGCCGTACATCGATCGCTTCGTGCTCGCGATCGCCGATTCCAAGCTGATTCCCGCGAAGGCGGGCTCGGGCGACGCCGACCTGCACCAACGGCTACCGCACGCTCCTCTGGCGCGCGGCGCGCGGCGCGCATATCGCCCTGTTTCCGAACCTCAACGTCAACGACCCGGTGTGGCGCTCGCTCCTGCGCGAGGTGCGCTTTCGCCGCGCGCTGTCGCTCGCGATCGACCGCTCGCTCGTCAACCAGGTGCTCTACTTCGGCCTCGCCATCGAGGCGAACAACACCGTGCTCGAGGCGAGCCCGCTCTACCGCCCCGAGTACCGCAGCGAATGGGCGCGCTACGACCGCAAGCAAGCGAACGCGCTGCTCGACGAGCTGGGGTTGAAGCGCGGCGGCGACGGCGTGCGCCGCCTGCCCGACGGCCGGCCCCTCGAGATCATCGTCGAGACCGCGGGCGAGTCGACCGAGCAGACCGACGTGCTGGAGCTCGTCCGCGAGACCTGGCGCGAGGTCGGCATCAAGCTCTTCAGCAAGCCCTCGCAGCGCGAGGCGTTCCGCAACCGCATCTTCGCCGGCGAGACCGTGATGTCGGTGTGGAGCGGGCTCGAGAACGGCCTGCCGACGCCCGACACCGCGCCCGACGAGCTCGCGCCGACCAGCCAGCTGCAGCTGCAGTGGCCGAAGTTCGGCCAGTACTACGAGACCGGCGGCAAGACCGGCGAAGTCCCCGACATCGCCGAAGTGAAGGAGCTCGCCGCCCTTTACAAGGCCTGGGCCGCCGCGCCGGCGAGCGAGGAGCGCGCGGCCATCTGGCACAAGATGCTGCGGATACAGCTCGAGCAGCAGTTCGTGATCGGCGTGATCGCCGGCGTGCCGCAGCCGGTGGTGGCGCGCGACAAGCTGATGAACGTGCCGGCGCAGGGCTTCTACAACTGGGACCCGGGCGCGTTCTTCGGCATCTATCGGCCCGAGACGTTCTGGTTCAAGTAGCCATGCTCCGGTACACGATCCATCGCATGCTGATCATGATCCCGACGCTGCTCGTGATCAGCTTCATCACCTTCGCCATCATCAAGCTGCCGCCGGGGGACTTCCTGTCCAACCAGATCGCCGAGCTGCAGAGCCAGGGCGACAAGGCGGCGCTCGAGAAGGTCGATTTCCTGCGCAAGCAGTACGGCCTCGACAAGCCGTTTCTCGAGCAATACGCGGTGTGGGTCGGCCTGTGGCCCACCGAGCGCGGCTTCTCCGGGCTGCTGCAGGGCGACCTCGGCTGGTCCTTCGAGCACGACATGGCGGTGAAGGACGTGGTGGGCGACCGCCTGCTGCTCTCGTTCATCCTCAACTTCTCGGTGGTGCTCTTTACCTGGGCGGTGGCCTTTCCGATCGGCGTGTATGCCGCGACCCACCAGTACAGCTGGGGCGACCATGGCCTCACGTTTCTCGGCTACATCGGGCTTGCCACGCCCAACTTCCTGCTCGCCCTGGTGCTGATGTATCTCGCCAACGTGAAGTTCGGCCTGTCGATCGGCGGCATCATGGACCCGGAGTTCCTCGGCGAACCCTGGACCTGGGCGAAGGCGCGCTCGGTGCTCTCGCACCTGTGGATCCCGGTGATCGTGATCGGCACCTCGGGCACCGCCGCGATGATCCGGCGCCTGCGCGCCAACCTGCTCGACGAGCTGCAGAAGCAGTACGTCGTCACGGCGCGCTCCAAAGGCATGCCGCCTTTCCGCCTG
>VBCP01000128.1 GCA_005888925.1 Betaproteobacteria bacterium
CATCACGCAGGACGAGGCCGACGGCCGCAAGCAGGCCGAGCAGCTCACCGAGATGCTGCTCGCGTTCGCCGAGAAGAATCCCGGCATGGTGCGCGTCATGACCGGCGACGCGCTGGTGGGCGAGCACGAGCGGCTGCAGACGCGCGTCAACCAGTTCTTCGACCGCTTCGAAGCGACGCTCAAGCAGTCGCTGCGCATCGCCGAGGACGGCGATGCCGCGAGCCGCGCTAGCGCGATCCTGCGCTACGCCATCGGCTGCATGCACCAGTTCGGCAAGAGCGGCTTCGCGCGCAAGCCGAGCGAGAGCTTTTCCGCGCAGCGCAAGTTCCTGCTGGCCTAGCCGCAGACGCGGCAGCCGGGGTCCTTCGCGACTTTCACGGTGCGCCACTCGGCGGCGCTGGCGTCGATCAGGAGGAGGCGGCCGTTGAGCGATTCGCCGGTGCCGACGACGAGCTTGATCGCTTCCATCGCCTGGATCGCGCCGACCATGCCGGTGAGCGGCGCGAACACGCCCATCGGGAACAGGCAGGCGTAGCACGGCGCGTCGCCTTTCCGGAGGTCGAAGACCATGAGCTGCGCGTCGAAGCGGATCGCCGCGCCCGAGACCAGCGGCTTGCGGTGCGCGACGCAGGCGCGGTTCACCGCGTGGCGCGTGGCGAAGTTGTCGGAGCAGTCGAGCACCACGTCGGATCCGGAAACCAGGGAATCCAGTTCGGCGGCCTTGACGCGCGCGGCGATCGGCACGACCTCGACGTCGGGGTTGACCGCGCGCAGCGCGCGGTCCGCAGCAAGGACCTTCTGCGCGCCGACCGAGTCGGTTCGATAGAGGATCTGGCGCTGCAGGTTGGTGAGGTCGACCTTGTCGGAGTCGGCGAGGGAGAGGCGCCCGACGCCCGCGGCGGCAAGGTACAGGGCCGCCGGACAACCGAGGCCGCCCGCGCCGATGACGAGCACGCGGCTTGCGCGCAGCTTCTCCTGCCCCTCGACGCCGATCTCGGCGAGGAGGATGTGGCGGCTGTAGCGGAGAAGCTGCTGGTCGTTAATTCGGCTTGTTTTGCGCGACCGTCGGCGCCTGGCTCTTCACCGGCTCGCCTTTCAGGAAGGCGACCGCCTGCGAGAGCTGGAAGTCTTCCTTGGAGCCCCACTCGGTCGGCTTCATCTCGGCGGGCGAAGGCGCCGGGACCGTGCGCACGCGCGGCGCCGCTTCCTTGCCCTTGTCGGCCTCTTTCTTCGCCTCGGCCTTGCCGTTCTCGAGGTGGCGCTGAAGATCGGCCTCGCGCACGCGCGTGGCGGTGTCGCTCGGGTCCTCGACGACGATGTCGGGCGTGATGCCGAGCGCCTGGATCGAGCGCCCGCCCGGCGTGTAGTAGCGCGCCGTGGTGAGCTTGATCGCGGTGTTGTTGCCCAGCGGCATGATGGTCTGCACCGAGCCCTTGCCGAAGGTCTGCGTGCCGATCACCTTGGCGCGCTTGTGGTCCTGCAGCGCGCCGGCGACGATCTCGGAAGCCGAGGCCGAGCCGCCGTTCACCAGCACCACCATCGGCACGCTCTTCACGGCCTGCGGCAGCGCCTTCAGCACGTCTTCGCCGCGCCGCGCGTAGTCGTCGGGCGAGGCGTAGAACTTCTTGCGCGCATCCTCGGCGCGGCCGTCGGTCGACACCACCAGGCTCTTCTGCGGCAGGAAGGCCGAGCTGATCGCCACCGCGCCGTGCAGGAGGCCGCCCGGATCGCCGCGCAGATCGAGGATCAGGCCCTTCACCTGTCCCTGCTTGAAGAGCCCGTCGAGGTGCTTGACCATGTTCTCGGCGGTCGCTTCCTGGAACTGGGAAACCCGCAGCCAGGCGTAGCCGGGCTCGATCATCTTCGACTTCACGCTCTGCACCTTGATGATCGCGCGCGTCAGCGTGACGATGATCGGCACGGTCTCGCCCTTGCGCGTGATGGTGAGCGTGATCTGCGTATTGGGCTTGCCGCGCATGCGCTTCACGGCGTCGTTCAGCGTCATGCCCTTCACCGGCGTGTCGTCGAGCTTGACGATCAGATCGCCCGGCTTGACGCCGGCCTTGAACGCCGGGGTGTCCTCGATCGGCGAGATCACCTTGACGAAGCCGTCTTCCATGCCGACCTCGATGCCCAGGCCGCCGAACTGGCCCTGCGTGCCGACCTGCAGCTCGCGGAACGCCTCCTGGTCGAGGTAGGCAGAGTGCGGGTCGAGCCCCGTCAGCATGCCGTTGATAGCCTCGGTGATGAGCTTCTTGTCCTCGACCGGCTCGACGTAGTTGGTCTTGATCGCGCCGAACACTTCGGTGAACGCCCGCAGCTCCTCGATCGGCAGTGGCGCGCGGCCGGCGCGGTCGGCGATCGCCTGGAAGTTCAGGCTGATCAGCACGCCGGCGACGGCGCCGACGAGGATGAATCCGATGCTGCGAAGCTTTTGCATGTCTGGGGGTCGCTTTATTTCAGCTTGACCCAGCGTAGTGGGTCAAAGGCGCGGCCTAAATGCCGCAATTCAAAGTATAAACCGGTTTCCTCGTTGCCACCGCTCGATCCGGTGGTCGCCACGGCCTCGCCCGCGGCGACGGCGTCGCCGACCTGCTTGAGCAGCGCCTCGCTGTTCGCGTAAATCGACAAATAGTTCTCGCCGTGGTCCACGATCATCAGGTTGCCGAAGCCCCGCATCCAGTCGGCGTAGACCACCTGCCCGCGTGCCACCGCCCTGACGGGCTCGCCCTCCGGCGCGCGGATGAAAACGCCCTTCGCCTCGATGCCGCTTGCTCCTCTTGGAGCGCCAAAGCGTCCGGCCAGTTCCCCCCGCACCGGCAGGCGCAGCTTTCCGCGCAGGCTGGAGAAGGCTTGGGCTTGTGAACTTTTTTCAGGGACCGCCTCCACCCGGGCGAGAAGGCGCCCCAGGCCCTCGACCAGTCGCGCAAGGCGCCCTTCATCGGCGCGCAGCACGTTGATTTCGCGGCGACTCCTGCGGATCTCGCCGGCGGCGCGCGCGAGCACCCGGCGGCGCGCCTCGCGCTCGCGCAGGATCTTGTCGCGGTCGGCGCGGCTCGCCTCGCCCACCGAGCGCAATCGCTCGCGCTTCGCCTGCGCCTCGCGCTCGAGCCGCGCCGACGTCTCCAGATCGGCGCGATAACCGGCGATCAGCGCGGCCGCGGCGCGCGAGACGTAGCCGACGTAGTGCAGGCGCCGGCCGAAGTCCGCCGGATCGTCGCCGGAAAGCGCCGCACGCAGCGCGTCCGGCGCGGCGAACGCCTGGCGCGCCAGCAGTACGCGCTCGACCGCCGCCTGACGCTCGGCGAGCGCGCGCTCGAGTCCCTGGCGCTGCGCCGCCAGGCGGGCGGTTTCGATGCGCAGCTGTCGGTCCTCGCGCTTCGCTGCGGACCGCCTCCTTCGCCCCCAGCTCGGTTTGCAGCGCCTCGATGCGGCTGCGCAGCGCCTGCAGATCGCGCTCGTTCGGGGCCGCTTGTGCCGCGAACGCGGCGCAGGCGAGAGCGAACGAAACGAGGCGCGTCAGACCTTGGCCTTGCCTTGCGCCGAGACGGCCGCGATGCGCCGCGCCACCTCCTCGGCGTCGCCGAGGTAGTAGTGCTTCGAGGGACGCAGCGCGTCGTCGAGCTCGTAGACCAGCGGGATGCCGGTGGGGATATTCAGGCCGACGATCTCGGCGTCGCCGATGCCGTCGAGGTGCTTGACCAGCGCGCGCAGCGAATTGCCGTGCGCCGCGACGAGCAGCCGCCGTCGGGCGCGCACCGCGGGCGCGATCGCCGAGTTCCAGTAGGGGATCACCCGCGCCACCGTGTCCTTCAGGCACTCGGTGCGCGGCACGCTGACACCCGCATAGCGCGGATCCCTGGCCTCATACCTTTCGTCATCCAAGGAGAGCTCAGGCGGCGGGATGTCATAGCTGCGCCGCCACGTATGCACCTGCGCCTCGCCGAACTTCGCCGCCATCTCGGCCTTGCTCAGGCCCTGCAGCGCGCCGTAATGGCGCTCGTTCAGCCGCCAGCTCTTCTCGACCGGCAGCCACATGCGGTCGAGCTCGTCGAGCGCGATCCACAGCGTGCGGACGGCGCGCTTGAGAACGGAGGTGAACGCGGCATCGAACTGCAGGCCGGCGGATTTGATCAGCCGCCCGGCTGCGCGCGCCTCTTCGATGCCGGCGCTCGACAGATCGACGTCGGTCCAGCCGGTGAAGCGGTTCTCCCGGTTCCACGTCGACTCGCCGTGGCGCAAGAGCACGAGCTTGTGCATCGCGGTCAATTATAATGTCGCGCTCCGCTCTCAACCTCTCCGGCAAAGCACACTCACGCAGTGGACACTAGCGTCCTCGGTTTCCTGTGGAACGAAAAGCTGCTCGTCGCGGTCGCCTTGGTCTCGGGCGGGATGCTGCTGTGGCCACAGCTGCGCAAGACGACGGGCGGCCCGTGGGTGAATCCGACGCAGGCGACGCTGCTCATCAACCGCGAGGACGCGCTCGTGGTCGATGTGCGCGATCCGAACGAGTTCGCCGCCGGACACGTGCTCGGCGCGAAGAACCTGCCGCTCGCGCGGCTCGACGCACCGGGTGCGGATCTGGCCAAGCGCAAGGATCGCCCGGTGATCGTGTATTGCGACGGTGGCGAGCGTGCGGCAAAGGCCGCTGCGGCGCTCAAGAAGCAGGGCTTCACGCGCGTGGCGAATCTTTCCGGTGGCATCAGTGCGTGGCAGCAGGCTGGACTGCCGGTGGAGAAGTAATTGAAGGTGCTGATGTACTGCACCGCAGCCTGCCCGTTCTGCCAGGCGGCGGAGCGGCTGCTCATTGAGAAGGGCGTGAAGATCGACAAGGTGCGCGTCGATCTCGAGCCCGCGCGGCGCGCCGAGATGATGCACAAGAGCGGTGGCCGGCGCACCGTGCCGCAGATCTGGATCGGCGCGCGCCACATCGGCGGCTGCGACGATCTGTACGACCTCGAGCGCCAGGGCGGCCTCGAGCCACTCCTGAAGGCGCAACCATGACCGAAGCGCAGCAGCCGCCGTCGCAACAGCCGCCACAGCAGGCGACGTTCCAGATCGAGAAGGTCTACGTGAAGGACATGTCGCTCGAGATCCCGCACGCGCCGAAGGTGTTTCTCGAGCAGGTGCAGCCGCAGCTCGAGGTGCAGATCAATACCGGCGCGGAAAATTTCGCCGAGAGCTACTACGAAGTCACGGTGACCGCCACGGTGACGGCGCGCATCGGCGAGCGCACCCTGTTTCTCGCCGAGGCGCGCCAGGCGGCCCTCTTCGCGCTGCGCGGCGTGCCGGCCGAAGAGCTCGGGCCGCTGCTCGGCATCGCCTGCCCGACGGTGATCTATCCGTATCTGCGCGAGACCATCTCCGACATGATCTCGCGCGGCGGCTTCCCGCCGGTGATCCTCGCGCCGCTTTCGTTCGAAGCGCTTTACCTGCAGCAGCAGCAGAACGCGGCGCCGACACAGCTCGGCCCGCGCATCGAAGTCGCGCGCAATTAAGATGCGCGTTGCGGTGCTCGGCGCTGGCGCCTGGGGCACCGCGATCAGCTGCGTCCTCGCCGCGCGCCTCGAGGTGACGCTGTGGGCGCGCGATGCCGCGCAGGCCGCCACCATCGGAGCCTCGCGGCGCAACGAGCGCTACCTCCCGGGCTTCGAGCTGCCGTCTACCGTAAAGGTGACCGCCGATATCCGCGAGGCAACGCATTCGTCACAGCTCTTGCTCGCCGCCACTCCCGTGGCGGGGCTGCGCGAACTGCTCCACCATGTACGGGGCGCAGCTCCAGTCGTCTGGTTATGCAAAGGCTTCGAGGAAGGCAGCGGCGAGCTGCCGCACCAGGTCGCGGCTGCGGTGCTCGGCGAAAGCGCGCGCTGCGGCGCGCTCTCCGGGCCCTCGTTCGCCGAGGAGGTGGCGCGCGGACTGCCCTGCGCGCTGACGCTCGCCTCGCGCGACGCCGCGTTCGCGCGCGAAGCCGCGGCGCTGCTGCACGGCGGGCGCATGCGCGTCTACTACAGCTCGGATCTCGTCGGCGTCGAGATCGGCGCCGCGGTGAAGAACGTGATGGCCATCGCCGCAGGCATCTCCGATGGCCTGGGCCTGGGCCTGAATGCGCGCGCCGCGCTGATCACGCGAGGGCTTGCCGAAATCGCGCGGCTCGGGACGGCCCTTGGCGGGCAGCCGGAGACCTTCATGGGCCTTGCGGGCGCCGGCGATCTGATCCTGACTGCGACGGGCGATCTCTCGCGCAACCGCCGCGTCGGCCTCGAGCTCGCGCGCAGCCGCCCGCTCAAGGACGTCGTTGCCAATCTCGGCCATGTCGCCGAGGGGGTGCATTCCGCCCGCGAAGCGGCCAAGCTGGCCGCGTCACGCGGCGTGGAGATGCCGGTGACGGAGGCGGTCAGCGCCGTGCTCGAAGGCCGCATCACGCCCGCCGCGGCGGTCGAGCGGCTGCTCGCGCGCGAATCGAAGATGGAGCGCTAGGGCTTACTGGCAGGCGGGCTCTTGCCGCGGGCGGTAGCTCGCTTCGCGGACATAGCGCCGTGCGCCGCCGGCTGCGGTTTGCTGGCGCAGGAACAGAAGCTCGCATTTGCGCTCGTCGGCTCGAAAGATCGCGACATAGCGCTCTCCGGCGCTCGGCGTGAAGGTCCCGGCAAGCGCGCAGGCATCGCCGCGCGACGCGCCGCCGCCCGTGCCCCTGAGCGTCAGCGTGAAGTCGGCGCTGGCCGCGACATGCACGGTATGCGCGACGCCGCGCGGCAGGGCCCGGGCGCTCGCCACGCGCAGCCGGCCGCTGCACGCGGCCGCGTTCTCATAAGTGTCGGCCTCGAGCTGGTAGCCGAAGATGGCGGGGCCCTGGTTCTCGATCCGCAGGGTTGCGGTTTCGACGTCCACGGGCTCGAGGTACGCGGCGGGAGCGCATCCGGCAACCACGAAGGCGAGCGCCAGCGCGCTAGTCCGCACCGGTCTTGCCTCCGGCGTAATCGAGCTGCCGCCAGGCCTCGAACACCGCCACGGCGACCGCGTTCGACAGGTTGAGGCTGCGGTTGCCGGGACGCATGGGGAGCCTGAGGCGATTTTGCGTGGCGAATTCCTCGAGGATCGCCGTCGGCAGCCCGGAGGTCTCCCCGCCGAACACGAGCACGTCGTCGCGCGCATAGCGCACGTCGGTGAAGAGCCGCTCGCCGCTCGTCGCGAAGGCGAACATGCG
Organism: Betaproteobacteria bacterium; assembly: GCA_005888925.1. Classification (GTDB taxonomy): domain Bacteria; phylum Pseudomonadota; class Gammaproteobacteria; order Burkholderiales; family SG8-39; genus SCGC-AG-212-J23. Next base: position 7,205 of record VBCP01000128.1, read on the forward strand.
CCGCCCGCTCATGGTCCTTGCGAACGCCGGCCAGGAGTCGTGCACCGCGACGCTCGCATACTCGTGGTAGTCGAGGCCGGCGCGCTTCAACTGCTTGTCGTCGAGCGAAAAGCCGAGCGGCCGCACGAGATGCAGGCGCGCGCCGGTGTTCGCGGCGAGCCGGATCACGTTGCCGGTGTTCGGCGGGATCTCGGGCTGGACGAGCGCGATGTCAAGCATGCGGCAGCGTGCGCGCGACGACCCAGTTCACGACGTGCACCGCGCCCGCGCGCTTTAGCGTGCGCGCCATTTCGTCGAGCGTCGCCCCGGTGGTCATGACGTCGTCGACCACCGCGACCCGCGCGCCGATGAGCGCGCGCGTGCAGCGGAAGGCGCCGCGCACATTGCGCTGGCGTTCGG
>VBCP01000595.1 GCA_005888925.1 Betaproteobacteria bacterium
CTTGTCGAGAAACTCGAGGTCCTTGGCTTCGTGCGTGGCGCCGAGGATGTTGGAATCCGTGGAGTAGGCCTCGTCGGCACTCATCTTGTATTCCAGGCCGGCGCCGGCCAGATACTCGGACATCTCCTTGCGCCCGCCCAGCTCATCGATAAAGCGCTGGTCGAGCCACGGCTTGTAGATGCGCAGTGCCGGGTTGGCAAGCAGGCCGTAGCGGTAGAACCGCTCGATGTCGTTCCCCTTGTAGGTGCTGCCGTCGCTCCAGATGTCGACGCCGTCCGCGCGCATGGCGACGACGAGCAGCGTACCGGTGACCGCCCGGCCGAGCGGCGTGGTGTTGAAGTACCTGGTGCCCGCGGTCGAAATATGGAAGGCGCCGCACTGGATCGCGGCGATGCCTTCGGCGACGAGCTGCGGCCGGCATTCGATGAGTCGCGCCTTTTCCGCGCCGTAGGCGAGCGCCTTGCGCGGGATATCCTCGTAATCGGCCTCGTCGGGCTGGCCGAGATTCGCCGTATAGGCATAGGGGATCGCGCCGTTCGAGCGCATCCAGCGCACGGCGGCGCTCGTGTCCAGGCCGCCGGAGAACGCGATGCCGACCTTCTCACCCTTGGGAAGCTTGTCGAGTATCTTCGCCAACCGATGTGCTCCGCAAAGGCCAATCATAAGTGATTCGGCGCAAGCCGCTAGAATGCCGCGGCGTGCGCATCCTCGTACTGCTCGCTGCCGCTCTCGTCATCAAAGGCGCTGTCGCGGCGCCGTTTGCGGTGCAGCTCGGCGAGACGCGCCTTGCGCTCGATGCGCCGCCGGGATTCGCCGACGTGCAGGCGACGGGCTCGCCGCGGCTGCTCGAGCTCGCCGAAGCACTGACCTCGGCGTCCAACAGGATCCTGCTTTTCGCGCTCGAGGACGACGACGTGCGCCGCTTCACTGTGGGCGACTCGCTCGAGCTGCGCCGCTACGTGATCGTGGTCACGCCGAAGGAGCTTCAGACCGCGCGCGTCACCCTCGCCGCGTTCCGCGGCCTGGTCGCGGACTCGCTGCGCGAGCTCGGTCCCCTGCCCGATCCGAAGGCGGAGCTGCGCCCCTACCTCGACGCGCAGCCGCGCGGCAAGGTGAGCCTGCTGGGCGAGCTGCGCAAGGAACAGGACCTGGTCTCCGTGGTGAAGGGGGCGCGGCTGCCCGATCCGCCGCGTTCCAGGGAGCCGCCGCGTTATCTGCTTTCGAGCAGCACTCTGATGCTGATCCGCGGCAAGGTACTCAACCTCGCGATCTACACCAGCCATAACGGCCCGGAGGACGTCGAATGGCTGCGCGCGGTGACGCTGCGCTGGATCGAGGAACTGCAGCGCCTGAACCTCCGCCAACCATAAATGCCGGAAAAGTCAGATGGCCGGCGCCCGATCAAGGCGCGCTCAGCCGCCTGGGCGCAGCACGCGGCCGCCGCGCTCGCTGCACGCGGGGTGTCGCCCAATCAAATTTCCGTAGCGAGCGTGCTTTTCGCGGCCGGTGGCGGCGTGCTGCTCGGATGGCATCCCACCTCGGCCGGCTTGCTTGCCTGTGCCCTCGCGATCCAGGCGCGCCTGATATGCAATCTGCTCGATGGCATGGTCGCGATCGAAGGAGGAAAGAAATCGGCTTTGGGTGCGCTCTATAACGAATTTCCCGACCGCCTCGCCGATACGGTGCTCATCGTGCCGCTGGGATATGCGGCAGGCATGCCGGCTCTCGGTTGGCTGGGCGCCTTGGCCGCGGCGCTCACGGCTTATGTACGTGCGTTCGGCGGTGCCCTCGGCCTGGCGCAGGATTTTCGTGGCCCGATGGCGAAGCAGCACCGCATGGCGGTGATGACGATAGGTTGCGTGCTGGCCGCCGGCGAAGCCGCGTTCGGACCCACCAAATACAGTCTGATCGGCGCTGGTCTGATCGTCGCGCTAGGTTCGATTGCCACCTGCGTGACCCGCACGCGCGCCATCGCAAAGCAGTTACAGCATGGCTGACGACACGCGGTGGCTGCCGAAGCTACTGGTATTCTCGGTTCGCGCGTTGGTTGGCGCCGCGCCGCGCTGGATCGGCTCGGCGCCCTCGGCAACGCAGCGCATCTACTTCGCCAACCATTCCAGCCACATCGACACCGTAGCGCTGTGGTCCGCCCTTCCCGATGAAGTACGCGCACGCACCCGCCCAGTCGCAGCGGCCGATTACTGGCAGAAGGATGCCGCCCGTCGGTACATTGTGACAAAGGGTCTCAACGCCGTGTTCATCGACCGCGGCCGCGCGCAGCCGGACGTCGATCCGTTGCAGCCGCTCGCCGACGCGTTGGCGCGTGGTGACTCTCTTATCCTGTTCCCCGAGGGAACGCGACGCACGGAATCCCTGCCCGGACCCTTTAAGTCCGGACTGTTTCACCTCGCACAGCGGTTTCCTGATGTGGAGCTGGTGCCGGTGTACCTTGAAAATCTGCATCGCTGCCTGCCAAAAGGCACCCTGTTCCCGGTGCCGCTAATCTGCACGGTGCGCTTCGGTGCGGCGCTCGGGCGCATTGGCGACGAGAGCAGAGAGGCGTTCCTCGAACGCGCGCGCAGCGCAGTGGTTGCACTGGCATGAGCGCGCACGACAAGTTCCTGTGGCTGATGGGCGGCATCGGCGTCCTGCTCGCCACGGCCTCGCTAGTGGGCTGGATTCTCGCTCGCCGCATTTCAAGCGAGAGCGCTCGCGCCGTCATCGACAACCTCAACGCGCGCGTGCGGGCGTGGTGGATCATGGTCGCGGTTTTCGCGTTCGCCTTCCTCGTCGGAAGAGCGGCCACGCTAGTGCTCTTCGCCCTGGTATCGTTTTTCGCGCTGCGCGAATTCCTCAGCCTGACACCCACCCGCTCCGGTGACCACCGGGCGATGTCCGTGGCTTTCTTCATCCTGATTCCCGCGCAGTACGCCTTGATCGGCACGGGCTGGTATGGACTGTTCTCGATCTTAATCCCGGTGTACGCGTTCCTGCTGCTGCCGACCCTCTCCGCGCTCGCCGAGGACACCGAGCATTTCCTCGAGCGCACCGCGAAGATCCAATGGGGTGTCATGGTGACGATTTACTGCATCAGCCATGTGCCGGCACTGCTGATGCTGGACATTCCGGGCTATGCAGGTCAGAACGCGCTCTTGCTCTTCTACATGTTGCTCGTGGTGCAGATCAGCGACGTGCTGCAGTATGTCTTCGGCAAGCTGTTCGGCAGGACGAAGATCGCCCCGGTGGTGAGTCCTTCGAAGACAGTCGAGGGCTTCGTCGGCGGCGCCTTCGGCGCGACGCTCATCGGTGCGGCGTTGTGGTGGATCACGCCGTTCACCTGGCTGCAGGCGGCCGGCATGGCGTTCATTGCCGTGCTCATGGGCTTCCTCGGGGGATTGGTCCTATCCGCGGTGAAGCGCAGCCTCGGCGCGAAGGACTGGGGCAGCATGATCAAAGGCCACGGCGGCATGATGGACCGGATGGATTCTGTAAGCTTTGCGGCACCCGTGTTTTTTCATTTGACGCGTTATTTCTTTACGGTTTGATTGGAGCTGCGCCAGTGCCCTCCTTCGACATCGTCTCGCAGGTCGACCGCCAGGAAGTGAAGAACGCGGTCGAGCAGACCAACAAGGAAGTCTCGAACCGCTTCGACTTCAAGGGCTCCGATGCCCGCGTCGAGCTGAACGAGCTCGCGCTCACGGTCTACGCCGACGACGAGTTCAAGCTCGGCCAGGTGACCGACGTGCTGCGCGGGCGCCTTGCCAAGCGCAACGTCGACGTGCGCTCGCTCGAGCTCGGCGCGATCGAGAAGATCACCGGCGACAAGGTGAAGCGCCCGATCACTGTGAAGGTCGGCATCGCGCAGGACAAGGCGAAGCAGATCCAGAAGCTCATCAAGGATGCGAAGCTGAAGGTCGCCGCCTCGATCCAGGGCGACGCAGTGCGTGTCTCGGGCGCGAAGCGGGATGACCTGCAGGCCGCGATCCAGCTGGTGAAGACGTCGGTCGCCGACATCCCGCTGCAGTACATCAACTTCCGCGACTAAGCCCCTCGGTCCAGCGGTCGTAGATCCGGTTCGCCACGTCGTTCAGCGCCGCGAGGCGCGGCTGCAACTCGCGGGTGATCTGCGCGGGCTCCTGC
>VBCP01000596.1 GCA_005888925.1 Betaproteobacteria bacterium
TGCTGTGGACCGACAAGTCGAAGATGATCACGTACGGCATCGCTTCCGGCTTGGGCGTCATCGCCGGCTCCGCCGCTTATGCGCTCGCGACGCGCACTTTCCGCTGGGTAGGCTTTCGCGACGCCGAGGACACGGCCAATCACATAGTGGGCGGGATGCTGATGGGCTTCGGCGGCATCTGCGCGCTCGGCTGCACCATCGGCCAGGGCATCTCGGGCTTCTCGACCCTCGCGCTCGGCTCGATCATCACCTTCATCTCGATCGTCGGCGGCGCCGCGCTCACCATGAAGTACCAATACTGGCGCGCGGGCTGATAAAATTTCGCCCCTTCTGGCTTCAAAAAACGGGTCGTTAGCTCAGCTGGTAGAGCAGCGGACTTTTAATCCGTTGGTCGGCGGTTCGAATCCGCCACGACCTACCAAAACTCCTCAAACGGACGACGCGCGAGTACCCTCGGAGCTCGCTTAAAGGGGAGGCCTTGTGCGAACTCAAAGCAAGCTAGCGGGTTGGTGTGCCGCGGTCATGGCGCTCGCGCTGAGCGCGCCCGCGGGGTCGCAGGAAACGGAGGCGGGCGCAGCTGCGAGGACGCCTTCGGCGTCGCGCGAGGCGCGCAAGTTCGTGGCGCCGGCAAATCAGCTCGTCGTGATCCGGGCCGCGCGCCTCTTCGATTCCCGGTCGGGCCGGATGGTGGCCAACCCGGTCATCGTGGTGCGGGGCGAGCGCATCGCAGAAGTGGGCGCGGGTGTGCCGGTTCCGGCCGGTGCGACGGTGATCGATCTGGGCTCGGCGACCGTGCTGCCCGGGATGATCGACGGGCACGTCCACGTGAATCTCAACCAGCCTAACTCGCCCGCCAAGCGCACCCTGATCGCGCTCGCGAACGCACAGGTCGATCTGGAGGCCGGCTTCACCACCGTCCTCGACATGGACTCGCGCGGCGGATTCAACACCGTCGAGATCCGCGACGCGATCAACTCGGGAATGTTCCTCGGGCCGCGGATGCAGGTGGTCGGCCAGTCGATCAACCAGCGTGCCACCAACATCTACCCGGACCTGCAGTCGCTGCGCTACTACGAAGGATTCACGGAAAACAAGAACACTAATTCGCCATGGCTCGCCCGCGCCGCCGTGCGCGAGGCGAAACTGCACGGCGTCGACTGGATCAAGATCTATACCACCCAGGATTTCGTCGGCCCGGTGCACATGTGGCGGCCGTACGCGACGCTGTCGCCTGCCATACCTATGGCGGCGAAGGCATGAGGAGCTGCCTCACGGCGGGAGTCGACTCGCCCAACCATCTGCTCGAGCTCGATGACGCCGGTGTCAAGCTGCTCCTGCAGAAGAAGCTCTTCTTCGTGCCGACCATCGACGACCTGATCTCGCTCGAAAAGGCCGATCTGCGTGAGACCGGCGGCCGGAACTCGCGCCTGCGCCTGATGGAGCAGGCGTTCAAAAAGGCGCTCGCGGCCGGCGTGACGATCGTGTTCGGCAGCGGCGCGACCTCCGCGACCATCCCGCACGGCAAACAGACCGACCAGTTCAGCTACTTCGTGAAATGGGGAATGACGCCGGCGCAGGCGCTGCAGACGGCGTATCTTCCCGCGGCTCGCATGCTGAACTACGGCTGGGAAAGCCAGATCGGCAGCATCGAAAAGGGCAAGTTCGCCGACATCATCGCCGTCGCCGGCAACCCTCTCGAGGACGTCGCCGAAATGGAGCGCGTCAAGTTCGTGATGAAAGGCGGCCTGGTCGTACGAAACGAACTGGGCGCACGATAGGGTCGATTACCGCGCCTTCGCTTTGAGGGCCGCGAGCTCGCCCTCGGTGCGCACCGTCATGACGCCCATCTGGCTCGTGCGGTAGACCGGCACCACCACGTACAACTTGCCGTCGCGCTCGTGCAGCGCGATATGGCGGATTTCCGTGCCGCGCACCGGCAGATCGAAAATGGTCCACGTGCTGGTGCCCGGATCGAGCTTGACGATGCGGTCCGCGGTCCACAGGTTGCCCCACACGTTGTGCTTGCTGTCGACGGCGATGTGATAGGCCTGCATCGCGGGATCCGGCAGCGGGACGATCGTCGTCTCGAGAGTCTTGGTGTTGATCTTCG
>VBCP01000129.1 GCA_005888925.1 Betaproteobacteria bacterium
GCTCGGACTTCGTGCGCTTCAACAAGGCGCTGGTCCGCCAGGCCGGTAGCGTCGAGCAGCGCTACCTGAACCTGCGCCTGGTGCGCGAGCGCCGCCAGGCGTCGGCGAGCATCGCACTGGCGGGCAACGGCGACGATCTCGCGCTTGCCACCGCGACGCTAGGCAGGCTGCGCGATGCCGTGCAGGACCTGCCGGCGGATCCCTGGCTGCTGATCAACGAGATGCCGCAATCGAGCACTACCGAACGCCACGGTACTGTGCTCCCCGCGCAGGAAGTCCTGGAACAGGCGCTGCGCTTCGCAAAAGGCCGCGACCTCGTCGGCTTCTATGCCGGCGGCACCATCTATCGCGGCTTCGCCAACTCGCTCGGCCAGCGCAACTGGCACGAGGTCGACAGCTTCAACTTCGACTGGAGCATCTATAGGCACGCCGACCAGGCGGTGAAGACCAGCTACGCCGGCTTCGGCTCGCGCTCCCGGTGCGCAAGATCGAGCCCGGGGAGTATCGGGTGTATCTCGCGCCGCGCGCGCTCGTCGACATCGTGGGGCTGCTTTCGTGGGGCGGCTTCTCGGCGCGCGCGCGGCAGACGAAGCAGAGCCCGCTGCTTCGCATGCAGGAAGGCCGCACGCTCGCGCCGCCGGTGATGCTCACCGAAAACATCGGCGAAGGCGTCGCGCCGGCTTTCCAGCCCGAGGGCTTCATCAAGCCGCCGCTGGTGCCGCTCATCTCCGGCGGCAAGCTCGGCGACGCGCTGGTCTCCCCGCGCTCGGCGAAGGAATATGGCCTCGCGACCAACGGCGCGGCGAGCGACGAGAGCCCGCAGTCGCTGGACGTCGCGCCGGGGAGCCTCGAGGAGGGCAGCGTGCTCGAAGCGCTCGGCACGGGGCTCTACATCTCGAACCTCTGGTACCTCAACTTCTCCGACCGCCCCGCCGGCCGCATCACCGGCATGACGCGCTTCGCCACCTTCTGGGTGGAGAACGGCCGCATCGCGGCGCCGGTGACGCCGATGCGTTTCGACGACTCGATCTACCGCATCCTCGGCGAGTCGCTGGTCGATCTCACGCGCGAGCGCGAGCTCTTGCCCGACCCCTCCACCTACGGCGAGCGCCAGACCTCGAGCGCGCGACTGCCCGGGGCCTTGCTCAAACAGTTGCGGTTCACGCTCTAAATCGGTTCATGAACCCCCTCAGCGTGCGCGACATCCTCGGCGGCCGAGCGCCGAAGGACGCGCCGGTCACGGTGCGCGGCTGGGTGCGCACGCGGCGCGACTCGAAGGCGGGCATCTCCTTCATCCACCTGTCGGACGGCTCGAGCTTCCATCCGGTGCAGGTGGTGGCGCCCAACACGCTGCCCAACTACGCGAATGAAGTGCAGCGCCTCACCGCCGGCTGCGCGGTGGAAGCGACCGGCACCATCGTGCCGTCGCCGGCGAAGGGCCAGCCGTTCGAGATGCAGGCGAGCGCGGTGCGCGTGGTGGGCTGGGTCGAGGACCCGGACCACTATCCGATCCAGCCGAAGCCGCATTCGCTCGAGTTCCTGCGCGACGTCGCGCACCTGCGTCCGCGCACCAACGTGATCGCCGCGGCGACGCGCGTGCGCCATACCGTGGCGCAGGCGATCCACCGCTTCTTCCACGAGCACGGCTTCTTCTGGGTCAACACGCCGATCATCACCGCGGCGGACGCCGAAGGGGCGGGCGCGCTGTTCCGGGTGTCCACGCTGGATCTCGCGAACCTGCCGCGCACGCCCGAGGGCAGGGTGGACTTCGCCCAGGATTTCTTCGGACGCGAAACTTTCCTCACCGTGTCGGGCCAGCTCAACGTCGAGGCTTACTGCCTCGCGCTGACCAAGGTCTACACCTTCGGCCCGACGTTCCGCGCGGAGAACTCGAACACCAGCCGGCATCTCGCCGAGTTCTGGATGATCGAGCCGGAGATCGCTTTCGCGGCGCTATCGGACAACGCAGACCTGGCCGAAGCGCTGCTCAAGTTTGTCTTCAAAGCACTGCTGGAAGAGCGCCCCGAGGACATGGCGTTCTTCGACGAGCGCATCGAGAAAGGCATCGTCGCGAAGCTGCAGGGCATCGTGCAGTCCGAAT
>VBCP01000130.1:0-2756 GCA_005888925.1 Betaproteobacteria bacterium
GGCCGGTGTTCGCGCTGGAGGTATGGGACATCGGCCGCGCGATGGCGCGCACCGTGCTGCCGCCGCCGCAGCACCAGCCGCTGATTCCCGACGTGCCCAACTGGACCTGGCACGAGTACGGCATGCGCGTCGGCTTCTGGCGCCTGAAGCGCATGTTTCAGGCCCTCGGCGTGTCGCCGACCGTGACGCTGAACGCGCGCGTCTGCCTCGAGTATCCCGAGGTCGCGGCGGCCTGCAAGGAGATGGGCTGGGAGTTCAACGCGCACGCCTACGAGCAGGTGCCGATGCACAAGCTCGACGACCAGCGCGCGAGCATCTTCAAGACGATGGAGGTGATCGAGAAGTTCTGCGGCAAGCGGCCGCGCGGCTGGTTCGGCCCGGGGCTCACCCAGACGTTCGAGACGATCGACTACCTTGCGGAGGCGGGCATCCAGTACATCGGCGACTGGGTGCTCGACGATCAGCCCTGCGTGTTGAAGACGAAGCACCAGCCCGTCGTCGCCCTGCCCTACAACTTCGAGGTCCACGACATCGCGATGATGGCCATCCAGCACCACGAGTCGGATGCCTTCCTGCGCCGCGCGGTGGACCAGTTCGATTGCCTGTACGAAGAAGGCGAGAAGAGCCCGCGCATCATGGCGCTCGCTGTGCACCCCTACCTCAGCGGAGCGCCGCATCGCATCAAGTACGTGCGCCAGGCGTACGAATACTGCATGAGCAAGCCGCGCGTGCAGGTGTGGAATGGCGAGCGCATCCTCGACTGGTTCGCCCGCGCGACCGGCCTCTCCTTCAACTAGCTAGACGCGCTGCCACTCGTGACGTTATCGAACGCCCTTCCTTATATCCGCGCGGGCAAGCTGCGTGCGGCCGGCCTCACGGCCGAGTAGCGTGCTTGTCGACCCGCTGCGCTAGCCGCGCATCGCCGATCCGCGCCGTCCACGTCGCGAAAGCCTCGGTCGGACCGCGCCAGCGCAGCGCCTCGACATCGGCGAAGAGCGGCGCATCCGTCCTCAGCGTCGCCAAGTCCTTGAAGAGCAGCGCCAGTGTGCGGCGTTCGCCGCTCAGGACTTCCGGCGGGAAATCCTCGATGGCGCCGTAGCGCGCGATGAGGCGCGCGGCGCCCACAGCGCCAATGCCCTCGATCCCGGGATAGCCGTCCGCCGCATCGCCGACGAGAGCGAGGAGGTCCGGGATGCGCGGCGGCTCGACGCCGAACTTCTCGCGCACCGCGGCCTCGTCGCGCATCTTGTTTGCCCTGCGATCCATCTGCACCACGCGCTCGCCGCGCACGCATTGCGCGAGGTCCTTGTCCGGCGTCCAGATGCAGATCTTCTGCACGCGCTCATCGGCCTCGGCGAGGCGCGCGGCGGAGGCGAGCGCATCGTCGGCCTCCAGCTCGATCATCGGCCACACCGCGACGCCCATGGCGATGAGCGCCTCCTCGAGCGGATGGAACTGCGCGCGCAGCGCCGGCTCGATGCCTTCGCTGGTCTTGTAGCCGGGCCACAGTTGATTGCGGAATGATTCGATGACGTGATCGGTGGCCACGCCGACGTGCGTGGCGCCCTTCTCGATCATCTGCAGCACGGTATGCAGCACGCCCGCCACCGCGCCGAAGGGCGCGTCCTTTCCCTTGTTGAAGCGGCGCAGGCCGTAGAAGTGACGGAACAGCTCGTATGTGCCGTCGACGAGATGCACCACCACTATCGGAGATAAGCCTGCAACTGCATCAGTCGAACGACACCAGCTTCGAGCTCCACTTGCGCACGAAACTGAGCCCGGGTGCGCGCACCGGGTATTCCCCCTGGACTGCTATCGACCATCCACGGTCCAGGATGTACCAATGCGAATAAGCGTTGCGATCCGTAAAGCGCTGCTGCGCGGGCCTCGCATAGATGTGGCGTTCTTCGACCTCGAGCAACTCGCTGCAGTCGATCTGCGCGGCAAGCCCGGAGAGTCGCGCATCGACCGAAGCCGCAGGCACGACCTTCGTCACATCGCAGCGCACGCGGCCGCGCCCGGTGGCGGCCAACTCGCCATCGGCATAGCGGTCCTCGTAGGCGATCCTTGCGACCAGCCTGCCGCCTTGGGCATGCGGGAAGTCCTTCTTCTCCTCGACGGCGAATTCCGATAGGCGAGTCGAAGTCCAGAAGCTGTATGGCAACACATCAGCGATCAGCGCGGGACTGTTGCGTGCGTGACGAACAACGGTGATCGGCCCCACGTACAGGCCAGCCGTTTCCTGCGAGAGCCCCTTCGCGCTGCGCCGGCTGCGTTTCTCCGTGAGTACGGCGTCGATCGCCACGATCTTCTGCCGCGAGCTGAAATCCGTGCGCTCGCCGTCGATCGACTCTACGGTCCGGAATGCCGCCGCGGCCACGCCCTGGGTCGCTCTAAATCCGGCCTTGGCGAGTTCTTCCCGCACCGGGGCGTTGATCGATCCAGGGTCCGGACGCAAGTCGGGATGCAGGGCCGCCCAAGCGAGAAGCGCAACGACTATCGACGCGCCAGCGATCGCCCAGATTGGCCAGCGCGTCCTGCCGCTAGGGCTGGACACGGAAACGGATCGTGGGATCGCGCTTGATCTGCTCGAGCAGCGCCACTTCCCATGCCAGGTACTCGCGCGCGTGCTTCTCGAAGCCGGCAGCATGATCGTAGGGTTTGTACCAGACGTCGTCGCGCGCGGTGGTGACGCGCTTGACGCCCGACTCCCAGGGACCCTTCCATGCGGCGTTGCCGCCGTCCAAGACGCGGAC
>VBCP01000130.1:2988-3220 GCA_005888925.1 Betaproteobacteria bacterium
CTCTCGACCGCGAAGCCAGCGAAGCTCGCGAGCACATAGACGTCGTGCCAGCCCATCTGGTTCAGCCATGAGGCGGTCATCACGGCGCGCACGCGCTGCGGATCGATCAGCACGAGGCGCGCATGGCGCACGGCGACGTATTCGTCGGTCGCCTGCACCAGCTGGCCGCCGGGCGCGTGCCGCGAGCCGGCGATGTGGCCCGCTTCGAACTCCTCGCGGGTGCGCACGTCCA
>VBCP01000597.1 GCA_005888925.1 Betaproteobacteria bacterium
CCCGCACGCGAAGTTCGAGTGCGAGGTGTACGTGCTCTCCAAAGAGGAAGGCGGGCGGCACACGCCGTTCTTCAACAACTACCGGCCGCAGTTTTACTTCCGCACGACCGATGTGACCGGGTCGGTGGAGTTGCCCAAGGGCACCGAGATGGTGATGCCCGGGGACAACGTGAAGATGGTGGTGACCCTGATCACGCCGATCGCGATGGAGCAGGGCCTGCGCTTTGCCATCCGCGAGGGCGGCAAGACGGTGGGCGCCGGCGTCGTGGCGAAGATCATCGAGTAATAACGAGAAAGAAATGCAAAGCCAACGCATCCGCATCCGTCTCAAGGCGTTCGACTACCGCCTGATCGACCAGTCGGCGCTCGAGATCGTGGACACGGCCAAGCGCACCGGCGCGGTGGTGCGCGGACCGGTGCCGCTGCCGACGCGCAAGCAGCGCTTCGATCTGCTGCGCTCGCCGCATATCGACAAGGCCTCGCGCGATCAGCTCGAGATCCGCACGCATCTGAGGCTGATGGATATCATCGACCCGACCGACAAGACGGTGGACGCGCTGATGAAGCTCGACCTTCCCGCCGGCGTCGACGTGGAGATCAAGGTTCAGTAGTACTAAGTGATGTGCCGGCCAATTGCAGCCGGCGCCCGCGCAGTTCCCTAACGGGAAGCCGGGTAAAACAGAAGAGGAAGGTATGAGCATTGGATTGGTCGGCCGCAAGGTCGGCATGACGCGCATCTTCACCGACGACGGCGGCACGCTGCCCGTCACGGTGCTCGACGTGTCCGACAACCGGGTGACGCAGATCAAGACCGCGGAGAAGGACGGCTACGCCGCCGTGCAGGTGGCGTTCGGCAAGCGCCGCGCCACCCGGATCGCCAAGCCGATCGCCGGCCATCTCGCCAAGGCGGCGGTGGAGGCCGGGCATGTGCTCAGGGAATTCCGCCTGGCCAAGCCCGAGGAGCTCGGTGAGCTCAAGGTCGGCGCGAAGCTCGGCGTCGAGAGCGTCTTCAAGGTCGGCCAGAAGGTCGACGTGCAGGGCGTGACCATCGGCAAGGGCTTCGCCGGCGTCATCAAGCGCCATCACTTCGGCGGACAGAACGCTTCCCACGGCAATTCCATTTCGCACCGCGTTCCCGGCTCGACCGGCCAGAACCAGAGCCCGGCGCATGTTTTCCCCGGCAAGCGCATGCCGGGCCATCTCGGCGACAAGCGCCGCACCATCTCCAATCTGATCGTGGTGCGCATCGACGCCGAGCGGCAGCTGCTGCTCGTCAAGGGCTCGGTGCCGGGCTCCAAGGGACGCGACGTCATAGTGCGTCCGGCGGTGAAGATCTCGAAGCCGGTGGTGCAGCAGGCCAAGCCCGCGGCGCCGAAGGCTGCGCCCAAACCCGCTCCCAGGCCTGAAGCAAAGCCGGCCGAAGCCAAGCCGGCGGCGAAGAAGAGCTGAGGGCCGCCATGGAACTCAAAATGGTCGGCAACGCGGGCACCGTGAATGCGACCGACGCGATCTTCGGACGCGAGTTCAACGAGGCGCTGGTGCACCAGCTGGTCGTCGCCTACCAGGCGAATGCCCGCCTCGGCACGCGCGCGCAGAAGGACCGCGGCGCGGTCAACCATTCGACGAAGAAGCCCTGGCGGCAGAAAGGCACCGGCCGCGCGCGCGCCGGCATGACCTCGAGCCCGCTGTGGCGCGGCGGCGGCAAGATCTTCCCGAACTCGCCCGATGAGAACTTCACGCACAAGGTGAACCGGCGCATGTACCGCGCGGGGCTATGCGCGATCCTTTCCCAGCTCGCGCGCGAAGACCGCCTGCGCGTGGTCGACGAGTTCGTGGTCGAAACCCCGAAGACCAAGCTGCTGGCGCAGAAGGTGAAGAGCATGGGCTTCGACCAGTTGCTGGTGATCACCGACGAGATCGATGAGAACCTGATGCTCTCGTCGCGCAACCTGCGCAACATCGAGATCCTCAACGTGCGCCACGCCAACCCGGTTTCACTGGTGCGCTCGGACAAGGTGCTGCTTACCAAGGCGGCGGTGGCGAAGCTGGAGGAGATGCTCAAATGACCGCCGTCAAGAAATACAATGCCGAGCAGCTGATGAACGTGGTGCTCGCGCCGGTGGTCTCGGAGAAGAGCACCTTCGTGGCGGACAAGAACCGGCAATACGTGTTCCGCGTTTGCGACGATGCGACCAAGCCGCAGATCAAGGCGGCCATCGAGCTCATGTTCAAGACCAAGGTCGACGACGTCACGGTGCTCAACGTGCGCGGCAAGGAGCGGCGCTTCGGCCGCCTTTCGGGCCGCCGGCGCAACTGGAAGAAGGCCTACGTGCGCCTCGCCGAAGGCCAGGAAATCAACTTCGCGGCGACGGAATAGGGATAGACGCTACGCCATGCCTTTAGTCAAAGTTAAGCCCACTTCCCCAGGCCGTCGCGCGCTCGTCAAGGTGGTGACGCCCGAGCTGCACAAAGGCGAGCCGCACTGGCCGCTCACCCAGGAGCAGCGCCGCGGCAGCGGCCGCAACAACCACGGCCGCGTCACCATGCGCCACCAGGGCGGCGGCCACAAGCATCACCTGCGCATCATCGACTTCTGCCGCGACAAGGACGGCATCGCCGCGAAGGTCGAGCGCCTCGAATACGACCCGAACCGAAGCGCGCACCTCGCACTGCTCCTGTATGCCGATGGCGAGCGCCGCTACATGGTGGCGCCCAAAGGACTGAGCGTCGGCACGCAGCTCATGTCGGGCTCCGAGGCGCCGATCAAGACCGGCAACGCGCTGCCGCTGCGCAACATCCCGGTCGGCACCATCGTGCACTGCGTGGAAATGATGCCGGGGAAGGGCGCGCAGCTCGCGCGCTCGGCCGGCGCTCACGTGCAGGTGCTCGCGCGCGAGGGATCGTATGCGCAGCTGCGGCTGCGTTCGGGCGAGATCCGCAAGGTACACATCGACTGCCGCGCGACTATCGGCGAGGTCGGCAATGCCGAGCACAACCTCGAGTCGATCGGCAAGGCGGGCCGCAAGCGCTGGCGCGGCGTGCGGCCGACGGTGCGTGGCGTGGCGATGAACCCGATCGACCATCCGCTCGGCGGCGGCGAGGGCCGCACCGCCGCGGCGCAGCCCCCGGTTTCGCCCTGGGGCGTGCAGACCAAGGGATTCAAGACACGGCGCAACAAGCGCACGCAAGTGATGATCGTGCGCGACAGGCGAGTGAAATAAGGACTAGTCCATGGCACGTTCCATCAAGAAAGGCCCGTTCGTCGACCATCACCTGATGGCGAAGGTCGACAAGGCGCGCGGCGCGAGCGACAAGCGTCCCATCAAGACCTGGTCGCGCCGCTCGACCATCGTGCCCGACTTCGTCGGCCTGACGATCGCCGTGCACAACGGCAGACAGCACGTGCCGGTGTACGTCACCGAGAACATGGTCGGGCACAAGCTCGGCGAGTTCGCGCTGACGCGCATCTTCAAGAGCCACTCGGCGGTCGGCAAGCGCACCGAGGAGGCGGTCGGCGGCGATCGCCGGCCGCCGCCCGGCACGCAAGGTCCCGGGGCCGCGCCCGCAGCGGCCGCTCCTGCGGCTGCGCCCGCACCGGCGCCGGCAGGGAAGAAATGATGGAAACCAAGGCCAGCCTGCGCGGCGCGCGCCTGTCGGCGCAAAAAGGGCGCCTGGTCGCCGACCTGATCCGCGGCAAACCGGTCGATCAGGCGATGAACATCCTCGCCTACACGCCGAAGAAGGGCGCGGGCCTGATGCGCAAGCTGCTCGAGTCCGCGATCGCCAATGCCGAGCACAACGACGGCGCCGACATCGACGCGCTCAAGGTGAAGACCATCTTCGTCGAGCGCGGTATGTTCCTCAAACGATTCCAGGCACGCGCCAAGGGACGCGGCAACCGCGTGCTGAAGCACACGTGCCATATCTTCATTACGGTAGGTGACTGATGGGCCAGAAAATCAACCCGGTGGGCTTTCGCCTGGCGGTCAACCGCAACTGGAGCTCGCGCTGGTACGCGAACAGCAAGAATTTCGCGCCGATGCTCGCCGAGGACATCAAGGTGCGCAGCTTCCTGAAAAGTAAGCTCGCCCACGCGTCGGTCGGCCGCGTGTTGATCGAGCGCCCGGCGAAGGACGCGCGCATCACCATTTTCTCGGCGCGTCCGGGCGTGGTGATCGGCAAGAAGGGCGAGGAGATCGAGGCGCTGAAGGCCGAGCTGCGCCGCATCATGGGCGTGCAGCAGGTGCACGTGAACATCGAGGAGATCAGGAAGCCCGAGATCGACGCGCAGCTCATCGCCGACTCGATCGCGCAGCAGCTCGAAAAGCGCATCATGTTCCGCCGCGCGATGAAGCGCGCCATGCAGAACGCGATGCGCCTGGGCGCGCAGGGCATCAAGATCATGAGCGCCGGGCGCCTGAACGGCATCGAGATCGCGCGCACCGAGTGGTACCGCGAGGGCCGGGTGCCGCTGCATACGCTGCGCGCCGATATCGACTACGGCCTGGGCGAAGCCAAGACCAGCTACGGCGTCATCGGTATCAAGGTCTGGGTCTACAAGGGTGAAGTGCTGCCGAAGGGCGAGCTGCCGTCGCTCCTGCCGGGCGCGGCGCCGGTGGCCCAGCCCGAAGCACCGGCGGAGCCCAAGCGCGCGAAAAAGCCCGCGCCGCGGCCAGGCGCGAAGAGGGGTGAACGAGGCGGCCCCGCTCGGCCGCGGCCGGAAGGCGACAAGCGCGCTGCCCCCAGGAAAGAAGGCGCGCCGACGCCCAAGACCACGGTCAAGCGGCCGAAGAAAGTCGTGAAAGACGAGGCGGCGAAGCCCGAAGGCGAGAAGCCAGAAGGCGAGAAGAAGGAATAGCGCATGTTGCAACCCGCACGCACCAAGTACCGCAAGCAGCAGAAGGGACGCAACAAAGGTGTCGCGACGCGCGGCGCCAATGTCTCCTTCGGCGAATTCGGCCTGAAGGCCACGACCCGCGGCCGGCTCACCGCGCGCCAGCTGGAAGCCGGACGGCGCGCCATGTCCCGCCATATCAAGCGCGGCGGCCGCATCTGGATCCGCGTCTTTCCCGACAAGCCCGTCTCGCAGAAGCCCGCGGAAGTGCGCATGGGCAACGGCAAGGGCAACCCGGAGTACTTCGTGAGCGAGATCCAGCCGGGCAAGATCATTTTCGAGATGGACGGCGTCACCGAAGTGCTCGCCAAGGAAGCCTTCGCGCTCGCTTCGGCCAAGCTGCCGTTCCGCACCATCGTCGTGCAGCGCATGCTCGGAGGCTGAGCGAATGAAACCCAGCGAACTGCGCGGCAAGCAAGCCGAGGAACTGCAGAAGGAACTGGAGGCGCTGCTGCGCGCCCAGTTCGGCCTGCGCATGCAGGTCGCCACCCAGCAGCTCGGCAACACCAGCCAGCTGAAGAAGGTGCGCCGCGACATCGCGCGCGTGCGCACCATCATGAAGGAGAAGTCTGCCAAATGAGTGAACCCGTCGCCGCGCCCGCCAAAAACCAGCGCAAGCTGCTCGGCCGGGTGACGAGCAACAAGATGCAGAAGACCGTCGTGGTTCGGGTCGAGCGCCGTGTGCGCGATCCGATGATGGGCAAGACCATCACCCGCTCGAAGAAGTACCACGCGCACGTGGAGACCGGCGAGTTCGGCGAGGGCGACCTTGTGGAGATCGCCGAGTGCCGGCCGATGTCCCGGACGAAGTCGTGGCGCGTCACGCGCTTAGTGGAGAAATCGAAGGCCGTTTGAGAGTAGAATCACGGCCTTCCTAGCCCCGGACGGGGTCCAAAACTGCGCTGCCTGGCGGTGCAAGTTGGAGTGGAGACTTAAAAATGATTCAGATGGAGTCGGTGCTGGACGTCGCCGATAACACCGGCGCACGGGCCGTACAGTGCATCAAGGTGCTCGGTGGCTCGAAGCGCCGTTACGCCTCGATCGGCGACATCATCAAGGTGAGCGTCAAGGACGCCGCGCCGCGCGGCCGGGTCAAGAAGGGCGAGATCTACGACGCCGTGGTGGTGCGCACCCGCAAGGGCGTGCGTCGCGCCGACGGCTCGCTGATCCGCTTCGACCGCAACGCCGCGGTGCTGCTTACGCCCAAGATGGAGCCGATCGGCACGCGCATCTTCGGCCCGGTGACGCGCGAGCTGCGCACCGAGCAGTTCATGAAAATCGTGTCGCTCGCTCCGGAGGTTCTCTAATGCAACGCATCCGCAAGGGCGATGAAATCGTGGTGATCAGCGGGCGCGACAAGGGCAAGCGCGGCACGGTGCTGCGCCGTGTCGATGCCGAGCACGTGGTGGTCGAAGGCGTGAACCGCGTGAAGAAGCACCAGCGGCCCAACCCGATGAAGGGCGAGACCGGCGGCATCGTCGACAAGGACCTGCCGATCCACGTCTCGAATATCGCGCTCTACAACCCGGCGACGCAGAAGGCCGACCGCGCCGGCGTGAAGACGCTCGAAGACGGCCGCAAGGTGCGCGTCTTCAAGGGTAACGGCGAGCAAGTGGAAGCGTAATCATGGCCAAGGACAAGGACCAGAAACAGGACGCCAAGGCGAAGCCCGAGCAGAAGGGCGCGCCGCAGCCCAAACCCGCGCAGCAGGCGAAGCCGCAGGGCAAGAAGGACGCGCCCAAGGCCCCGCCGATCGCGAAGGAAGAGGGTCCGCGGATCCCCGCGCCGCCGGCGCGCCTCGCGACCTACTACCGCGAGAAAGTGGTGCCCGAGCTGACGCAGAAATTCGGCTACAAGACCGTGATGCAGGTGCCGCGTCTCAAGAAGATCACGCTCAACATGGGCGTGGGCGAGACCACCACCGACAAGAAGGTGCTGGATAACGCGGTCGCGGACATGACCCGCATCGCCGGGCAGAAGCCGGTGGTGACGAAGTCGAGGAAGTCGATCGCCAACTTCAAGATCCGTGCCAACTTCCCGGTCGGCTGCATGGTGACGCTGCGCGGCGCGCGCATGTACGAGTTCCTCGATCGCCTGGTCAACATCGCCATCCCGCGCATCCGCGACTTCCGCGGCGTGTCCAACCGCGCCTTCGACGGCCGCGGCAACTACAGCCTGGGCGTCAAGGAGCAGATCATCTTTCCCGAGATCGACTACGACAAGATCGACGCGCTGCGCGGGATGGACATCGCGATCATCACCACGGCTAAGAGCGACGACGAAGCGCGCGCGCTGCTCGCGGCGTTCCGCTTCCCGTTCAAGCACTGAAGAGAGACCTATGGCCAAGCTCGCACTCAAGCTGCGCGACCAGAAACGCCGCAAGACCGTCGAGAAGTTCAAGGTGCGGCGCGCGGCGCTGCTCGAGATCATCTACGACTCGCGCGCCTCCGACGAGGCGAAGGAAGAAGCGCGCGGCAAGCTGCAGAAGCTGCCGCGCGATGCGTCTCCGGTGCGCCTGCGCAACCGCTGCGCCCTCACCGGCCGGCCGCGCGGCGTCTATCGGAAATTCGGCCTGGGGCGCAACAAGCTGCGCGACCTTGCCCTCAAGGGCGAAGTGCCCGGCATCATCAAGGCAAGCTGGTAAGAGAGACAGGGTAAGGAGAGCCCATGAGCATGCATGACCCGATCGCGGACATGCTGACCCGCATCCGCAATGCGCAGATGGTCGGCCACACCGAGGTCACGATGCCCGCGTCGCAGCTAAAGAGCGCGATCGCCAAGGTGCTGAAGGACGAGGGCTATATCGAGGACTTCGCCATCCGTGACAAAGGCGGCGCTGATGGTAAAGACGGCGGCGCCAAGAAGGAACTCGCCATCGGCCTGAAGTACTACGCCGGCCGCCCGGTGATCGAGCGGCTCGAGCGCGTCTCGAAGCCGGGCCTGCGCGTCTACAGGGGGCGCAACGACATCCCGCGCGTGATGAACGGCCTCGGCGTGGCGATCCTGTCGACCTCGCGCGGCGTGATGACCGATCGCAAGGCGCGCGCCGACGGTGTCGGCGGCGAAGTGCTCTGCATCGTCGCTTAAGGACCGCCATGTCGCGCATCGCAAAATATCCAGTCCCCCTGCCGAAGGGCGTCGAGTTCACCGTCGCCGGCGGCAGCATTTCGGTGAAGGGCCCGCTCGGCAGCATCGCGCGTGCGGCGGACCCGAATGTCGAGGTGAAGAAAGACGGCGAGCAGATCGTCTTCAAGGCGCTCGGCAACTCGAACCACGCCAACGCCATGTCCGGCACCATGCGCGCCTTGGTGGCGAACATGGTCGCGGGCGTGACCAAGGGGTTTGAGCGGCGCCTCTCGCTGGTCGGGGTCGGCTACCGCGCCCAGGCCCAGGGCGACAAGCTGAACCTCTCGCTCGGCTTCTCGCACCCGGTCGTGCAGCAGATGCCCAAGGGCATCAAGGTGGCGACGCCGACGCAGACCGAGATCGTCATCACCGGCATCGACAAGCAGCTCGTCGGCCAGGTCGCCGCGGAAGTGCGCGCGCAGCGCTCACCCGAGCCTTACAAGGGCAAGGGCGTGCGCTACACCGGCGAGGTCATCGTGTTGAAAGAGACCAAGAAGAAGTAAATCATCATGAGCGCAAAGAACGAAGCTAGATTGCGCCGCGCGCGGCAGACGCGGCTCAAGATCCGCGAGGTCGGTGCGGTGCGCCTGACGGTGCACCGCACGAACACGCACATCTATGCGCAGCTCATCTCCGCCTCCGGCGACAAGGTGCTCGCCACCGCGTCTTCGGTCGAGAAAGAGGTGCGCGCGCAGCTCAAGCACGGCGCGAACCGCAAAGCCGCCGAGCTGATCGGCCAGCGCATCGCGGCCAAGGCGAAGGAAAAGGGCATCGAGAAAGTCGCGTTCGACCGTGCCGGCTACCGCTATCACGGCCGCATCAAGGCACTCGCCGACGCGGCGCGTGCCGGCGGCTTGAAGTTCTAAAGGAAAACCATGGCGAAGATTCAGCCCCGGATGCAGCACGAAGAGCGCGGCGACGGCCTGCGCGAGAAGATGATCGCGGTCAACCGCGTCACCAAGGTGGTGAAAGGCGGCCGTGTGCTCGGCTTCGCTGCGCTCACCGTGGTGGGCGACGGCGACGGCGGCATCGGCATGGGCAAAGGCAAGGCGCGCGAGGTCCCGGTGGCGGTGCAAAAGGCGATGGAGGAAGCGCGCCGCAAGCTCTTCAAGGTGAAGCTGAAGAACGGCACGCTGCAGCATGCGGTGATCGGACGGCACGGCGCGGCCAAAGTGCTGATGCAGCCGGCGATGGAAGGCACCGGCATCATCGCCGGCGGCCCGATGCGCGCGGTGTTCGAAGTGATGGGCGTCACCAACGTGCTCGCCAAGTGCTTCGGCTCGACCAATCCGTACAACGTGGTGCGCGCGACGCTCGACGGCCTGAAGGCCATGAGCACCCCAGCCGAGATCGCGGCGCGCCGCGGCAAGACGGTCGAGGAAATCACGCAATGAAGAAGATCAAGGTGCGTCTCCTGAAGAGCGTCTCGGGCTGCGAGCGCTCGCAGCGCGATACGGTGCGCGGCCTGGGCCTGAAGCGCATCGACCACGTCGTCGAGCTCGTTGATACGCCGGCGGTGCGCGGCATGATCAACAAGGTCAACCATCTCGTGCGGATCGATTGATGAAACTCAATACGCTGAAACCCGCGCCCGGGTCGAAGAGCGATCGCCACCGCGTCGGCCGCGGCGTCGGCTCAGGCTGGGGCAAGACCGCCGGCCGCGGCCACAAGGGCCAGAGGGCACGCTCGGGCGGCTTCCACAAGGTCGGCTTCGAGGGCGGGCAGATGCCGCTGCATCGGCGCCTGCCCAAGCGCGGCTTCCATTCGCCCACCCGCGAGGACATCGCCGAGGTGCGCACGAGCGAGCTGCAGTCCATTTCCGCTTCCGAGATCGATCTCGCCGCGCTGCAGGACGCCGGCATCGTCTCGCGCAAGGCGCTCGCCGCGAAGGTCATTCTTTCCGGCAAGCTCGACCGCAAGCTCGCGCTCAAGGAGATCCAGGTGAGCAAGGGCGCGCGCGCCATGATCGAAGCCGCGGGCGGCTCGATCCAGCTCACCGAGAAGCCGAAGGTCGAGAAGAAAGTGAAAGAAAAAAAGGCCAAGAAACCCGAGCAGGCTGAGCAGCCCGCCGAGAAGGATGCGAAGAAGAGCTGATGGCCACGCTGCCCAACGCCGGTAAGGGGATGCGCTACGGCGACCTGAAGCGGCGCCTGCTGTTCCTGCTCGGCGCGCTGGTCGTGTTCCGCGTCGGCGCGCATATCCCGGTGCCGGGCATCGACCCGAACGTGCTCGCCGGCTTCTTCCAGGACAACCAGGGCGGCATGCTCGGCATGTTCAACATGTTCTCGGGCGGGGCGCTGCGGCGCTTCACCATCTTCGCCCTGGGGATCATGCCGTACATCTCGGCGTCGATCATCATGCAGCTGATGACCGCCGTGTACCCGGCGCTCGACCAGTTGCGTAAGGAGGGCGAGTCCGGGCGGCGCAAGATCACGCAGTACACGCGCTACGGCACGGTGTTCCTCGCGCTGTTCCAGGCGACCGGGATCTCGATCATGCTGGAATCGCAGCCCAACCTGGTGCTCGACCCGGGTCTCATGTTCCGCATCACGACGGTGACGACGCTCGTCACCGGCACCATGTTCCTGATGTGGCTCGGCGAGCAGATCACCGAGCGCGGCCTGGGCAACGGTATCTCGATCATCATCTTCGCCGGCATCGCCGCCGGCCTGCCGAACGCGGTCGCGGGCACCCTCGAGCTCGTGCGCACCGGTGCCATGCATCCGGTGACGGCGCTGCTCATCGCCGTGGCGGTCATCGCCGTCACGGGGTTCGTCTGCTTCGTCGAGCGCGGCCAGCGCAAGATCCTGGTCAATTACGCCAAGCGCCAGGTGGGCAACCGCGTGTATGGCGGGCAGAGCTCGCACCTGCCCTTCAAGCTCAACATGTCGGGCGTGATCCCGCCGATCTTCGCCTCGTCGCTGATCCTGTTTCCCGCGACGGTACTGGGCTGGTTCGGCAGCCACGAGGGCCTGATCTGGCTGCGCGACATCGCGGGCACGCTGACCCCCGGCCAGCCGATCTACGTCGTGCTCTACGCCGGCCTGATCATCTTCTTCTGCTTCTTCTACACGGCGCTGCAGTACAACCCGAAGGAAACCGCCGATAACCTCAAGAAGTCCGGGGCTTTTGTGCCGGGCATCCGGCCGGGCGACCAGACGGCGCGCTACTTGGAAAAGATCCTTACGCGCCTCACATTGGCTGGAGCGGCCTATGTGACGCTGGTGTGCCTGCTTCCGGAGTTCCTGATCCTGCGCTGGAACGTGCCGTTCTATTTCGGCGGCACCTCGCTGCTGATCATCGTCGTGGTGACGATGGACATCATGGCGCAGGTGCAGGCTTACATCATGACCCACCAGTACGAGAGCCTGCTGCGCAAGGCGAACTTCAAGGGAGGTTTGCCCGGGGTTCGGTGAGGCGCGCTGATGGCCAAGGAAGACGTCATCGAGATGCAGGGCGAGGTGGTGGAAAACCTGCCGAACGCGACCTTCCGCGTGAAGCTGGAGAACGGCCATGTGATCCATGCCTTCATCTCGGGAAAGATGCGCATGAACTACATCCGCATCCTGCCGGGAGACAAGGTCACGGTGCAGATGACGCCGTACGACTTAACGAAGGGCCGTATCACCTTTAGAGCGAAGTGAGGATCAAATGAAAGTCATGGCGTCGGTGAAAAGAATCTGCCGCAAATGCAAGATCGTGCGGCGTAAGGGCGTGGTGCGCGTGATTTGCTCCGACCCCCGGCACAAACAGCGCCAGGGTTGATAACGTCTTGTTAAAACAGCTATAATTTCGGGTTCCGCCCATGGCACGCATTGCAGGAATAAACATCCCCAATCACCAGCACGCCGAGATCGCGCTGACGTCGATCTTCGGCATCGGCCGCGCGCGCGCGCAGGCGATCTGCGCCGCGGCCGGCGTGCAGGTGTCGCGCAAGATCAAGGATCTGACCGATGCCGAGCTCGACCGCATCCGCGAAAGCGTCGCGCGCTTCACGGTCGAGGGCGATCTGCGCCGCGAAGTGCAGATGTCGATCAAGCGTCTGATCGATCTGGGCTGCTATCGGGGCTCGCGCCACCGCAAGGGCTTGCCGGTGCGAGGGCAGCGCACGCGCACCAATGCCCGCACGCGCAAGGGGCCGCGCAAGGCCGCGATCAAACTCAACGTACCAGCAGGGAAGGCCGCCTAACACATGGCTAGCAGAAACGCACCGACGCGCCAGGAGCTGCAGCAGACCGCTGCGGCCCGCGCGCGCAAGAAGGTCAAGAAGAACGTCGCCGAAGGCATCGCGCACATTCACGCGTCGTTCAACAACACCATCGTCACCATCACCGACCGGCAGGGCAACACGCTCGCCTGGGCGACCTCCGGCAACGCCGGCTTCAAGGGCTCGCGTAAGTCGACGCCGTTCGCGGCGCAGGTGGCTGCCGAACGCTGCGGCCGCGCAGCGCAGGAATGCGGCGTGAAGAACGTCGAGGTGCGCATCAAAGGCCCCGGCCCCGGCCGCGAGTCCGCGGTGCGCGCGCTCAACGCGATCGGCCTCAAGATCGGCAGCATCGCCGACGTGACGCCGATTCCCCACAATGGCTGCCGGCCGCCCAAGCGGCGCAGGGTTTAGATATGGCTAAGAACCTCGACAAGTGCAGGCACTGCCGCCGCGAAGGCGAGAAGCTCTACCTCAAGGGCGAGAAGTGCTTCACCGACAAATGCCCGGTGGAGCGGCGCGCCTACGCCCCCGGCCAGCACGGCCAGAAGAGCGGCGCGCGCATGTCCGACTACGGCAAGCAGCTGCGCGAGAAGCAGAAGATGCGCCATACCTACGGCCTGCTCGAGCGGCAGTTCCGCAACACCTACCACGACGCGGCGCGCGCCAAAGGCGTCACTGGTGAACGCCTGCTCCAGCTCCTGGAATCCAGGCTGGACAACATCACCTACCGGATGGGCTTCGGCGCCTCGCGCGGCGAGGCGCGGCAGGTCGTGCGCCACAACGCCATCCTCGTGAACGGCAAGCGCGTCAACATCCCTTCGTATCGCCTGCGTCCCGGCGATGTGATTGAAGTCGCGCCGAAGTCGAAGGACCAGTTGCGCATCAAGGCGGCCGCCGAGGCTGCCGGGTCGCGCGGCTTCCCCGAATGGCTCGAAGTGGACTCCAAGGGCCTGAAGGGAACATTCAAGGCCATGCCGGCGCGCGCTGATCTATCTTCAACGATCAATGAGCACCTCGTAATCGAGCTGTACTCGAAGTAACCGCAGTCAGTACACAGGACCCAACAAAATGCCGCAATCCGGATTTTTGAAGCCGCGTATCGTCGACGTTCAGAACCTCTCGCCCAACCACGCTCGGGTGACGATGGAGCCGTTCGAGCGCGGCTATGGCCACACGCTGGGCAACGCGCTGCGCCGCGTGCTGCTCTCGTCGATGCCGGGCTATGCCCCGACCGAAGTGCAGATCGCGGGCGTGGTGCACGAGTACTCGACGCTCGACGGCGTGCGCGAGGATGTCGTCGACATCCTGCTCAACCTGAAGGGCGTGGTGTTCCGCCTGCATAACCGCGCCGAGGCGATCCTCTCGCTCAAGAAAAAGGGCGACGGCCCCGTCACGGCGGCGGACATCGAGCCGGCGCACGACGTCGAGATCGTGAACCCCGACCATGTGGTCGCGCACATCGCTTCCGGCGGCAAGCTGGAAATGCAGATCAAGGTCGAGTCCGGCCGCGGCTACGTGCCGGGCAACATGCGCTATCTGCCCGAGGAAACCAAGGGCATCGGCCGCGTCATCCTCGACGCCTCGTTCAGCCCGGTGCGCCGCGTCTCGTATGCGGTGGAATCGGCGCGCGTCGAGCAGCGCACCGACCTCGACAAGCTGATCATGGACATCGAGACCAACGGCGCGATCGAGCCTGAGGAGGCGATCCGCTACGCGGCGCGCGTGCTGGTCGACCAGCTCTCGGTGTTCGCGCAGCTCGAAGGCACGGCGCTGCCCACCGAGCAGCCGAAGTCGCCGGCGGTCGATCCGATCCTGCTGCGCCCGGTCGACGACCTCGAGCTCACCGTGCGCTCGGCCAACTGCCTCAAGGCCGAGAACATCTATTACATCGGCGATCTCATCCAGCGCA
>VBCP01000600.1 GCA_005888925.1 Betaproteobacteria bacterium
GGCCGAAGTCGCGCGCGTCCTCGAGATACACCGTAGCCTTCACCACGTCTTCGAGATCGGCGCCGGCTTCCTTCAGCGCGCGGCGCACCGACTCGATGCACCAGCGCGTTTCTTCCTCGATGGTGCCGCAGAACATGTTGCCTTCCGCGTCCTTCGGCACCTGGCCGGAGACGAAGATGAAGTCGCCCGCGCGCACCGCGGGATGGAAAGGCAGGTTGGGATTTTTCTTGCCATAGGTCTGGCGCGTCATATGCGCTCCATATTTGTCTGGCGCGTCATTTGCGCTCCACGATGTCGATGCCGCGCTGGCGGTCGACGAGGTACATCAGGCCGCGCGAGTCGAGCGTCACGTCGTTGGAGGACACGCGCTCGAAACCCTGCGGCGCATCGGGCACATAGTGGCCCACTTCCGTCGGGCGGAACGGATCGGACAGGTCGACCAGCCGCAAGCCTTGCGCGAACCAGGCGAACGGGATCACGGCGTCGCCGTTCAAGCGCTCCGAGGGCTGGTGGCAGCCGGTCATCGCCTGCTGCGGCGAGCCGTCGCGGTCGGCCTCGGGCACCTGGAAGGTGCTGATCGGGATCGGATGGCGCTCGTCGGTGATGTCGTAGATCCAGGTGAAGGCCGGCGCGGCGGGCGAGCGCTTGGCGACATCCTCATCCGCCACGACCATCACCGAGCGCCCTTTCAGCTTCTGCGGCAGCGGCAGGCAGGTATGCGTCGGATGCGGGAACGCCCTGCTCTTCACGCCTTCGGCGATCAGCTTCGGCCGCGAAATATCGCTGATGTCGAGGATGAAGATGCCGTGGTGCCAGTAGCTCACGTAGAGCCGCTCGCCCAGGCGCAGCGGGTGATGGCAGCGCGGCTCGGCGTAGTCGGCCCACGGGTATTGCTCGCCGCCCGCCGCCCACTGGCCGGGAATCCACCAGCGGCTCACCTCCTCGGGACGCGACGGATCCTTGAGATCCAGGATCATGCAGATGTTGCCGACGTAGCCCTCGACCGTCGGCGAAATGTACGCGTAGCGCCCGTCGAACGAGTAGCGGTGCACGCCTTTGCCGGCCGTCTGCCACTTGGCAAGCTGCTTCGGCTTCGCCGGATTGGAGACGTCGTAGATGCCGAGGCCCCCGCCGAACTCCGGGCTGCCCTGCCCGAAGCGCTCGTGGTTGACGATCATCACGCCGTTCGCGACGCGCACCTTGTGCGAGTGCCAGCCTTCAGGCATCGGCACGGTGGCGAGGAGCTTCGGATGGCGCGGATCCGCAACATCCAGGATCGAGGTGCCATTCGGGTTGTGCATGTGGCCGACGTAGAGCGTGTGGCCGTCGACCCAGACCTGGCCGCCGCCCGGGACGTCGATATGGGCGACGAGCGTCGTATTTAGCGACTTCATTTCTGAAAAATGGTGACTGTCACCATTTATTAGGCCAACTTTTCTACATCGCCAGCCGCCGTGCGGCCCCAGCGCTTGTGCAGCCCGAAGGCGCGCAGCGCCGGCTCGTCGCTGGCGATGAAGAGCACGATGGGTGATTTGGAATCGTTGACGTGCTCGTACCATTCGCCCGCCGGCACGGCGAGCGTGTCGAAGTTCTTCCAGTCGAAGCGCTTGCCGCCGATCACGGTGTGGCCGAGGCCGCCGCCTTCGAAAGGCGTCACCAGCAGGCTCGCCGTCTGCCGTTGCGCGCGCGTGCGCTCGCCCGGGCGCAGCATCTGCGCGAAGAACGTCATGGTCTTGAACAACGGGCCGCCGTTGACCGGGTCGACATACTCCACGGTAAGAGCGTCATAAGGATCGCCGTCCCAGTCCCGGTGTTTCTCGAGCAGCTCGCGCAGCGGCTCCCAGCGGTAGCAGTACATGGGCGATGCGCTTCCTGTGCCGCGGTGATGTGAAACGAACCGGGGCATATATCCGCCGTGGCCGTAGATGCGCTCGGAGTAATCGGCCGGCACCTTGGTCGATTGCTTCTCCTTGCGCACGCCGGCCTCCTTGTAGTCGTGCTCGAAATAGACCGCGTTCAGCGTCTCCACCAGCGGCAGGTCGAGCACCGAAAGGTTCACCGCGGGCTCGTCGCCGACGTTGCCGTGGTTGTGCCAGGTGTCGTGCGGCGTGAGCACCAGGTCGCCCGGGCCGAACACCATGTCCTCGCCTTCGACGCCGGTGAAGTTCTGTCTTCCGGTCAGGCCGAAGCGGATCGCGCTGGGCGAATGCCGGTGCGGCGGCATGACCTCGTTGGGCGAGTTCAGCCGGTAAGCCGTATACATAGTGGTGACGGTCGCGCGCCGCGGAGCGAGGCCGGGGTTCACCAGGATGAGCGAGCGGCGCTCCGATTCGACGGTGGTG
>VBCP01000598.1 GCA_005888925.1 Betaproteobacteria bacterium
CTTTCGGGATCACGCCTTCGGCTTCGAGCTTGACCAGCACCTGCTCCGACTGCTTGCGCCACGGGCCAAGATCGGGCTCGAGGATGGTGACCCCGAACTCCTTCTGCGCCTTCGCCTTCTTGTCGGTGAAGCCGCGCTCCGACTCGGCGGCGTAGGCCTGGCCGCCGACCTTCGCCGCCTGGTGCAGCCACTGGCGCTGCTGCGGCGTGAGGCTCTGGTACTTCTTCTCGTTCATCATCACGTTGACGATCTGGTAGTACTCGTCGGTGCGCGTCCAGTACTTCGCCACCTCGGCATTCTTCTGGTCGTACGCGATGCCGATGGTCTCCGGGCCGCCCTCGATGATGCCCTGCTTGAAGGCGAGATACATCTCGGGCCGCGGCACCACGATGGTGTTCGCGCCCAGGCCGCGCCAGGTCTCGATCGCGGTCTTCGACTCCCAGATGCGCAGCTTCAGGCCCTCGAGATCCTTCGGCGTGCGGATCGGCCGCACCGCGATCAGGCCGCGCGGGTCCTTCTGCATCCAGGTCCAGTCGGTATCGAGCACGATGGCGCCGAGCGAGCGCAGCTTGTCGAGGCCCGGCTTGAAGAGCTCGCTCTTGAGATACGCCTGCGCATGCTCCAGATTGCGGAACACGTAAGGCGCCGAGATGATCTTGGTCTCGTCGATCAGCCCGGCGAGGAACTCCGGGTACAGCAGATGCAGGTCCTGCGCGCCCTGCATCACGTTCTTCTGCTGGTCGGGAATGCCGCCGAGCTTGCCGGCGTGAAACACCTCGACCTTGATCGTGCCGCCCGAGAGCTTCGCCACCTCGCTCGCAAAGGCTTCCGCGCCGACGCCCGAATGAGAGGTCTGCGCATCGACCGTGCCAAGCTTCAACACCATCTGCGCCGATGCGCTGCCCCCCACCATCAACACTGCCGCTAATAGCAACCGGTACATAGCCGCCTCCTCTCAATGATTCCTGCGTATGACCTGACCCCCGCGGGATCCGGTAAGACTTGCGTCGCGCAGCGTGAGCACGCCGTTCACCACGACGTGGCGCATGCCGCGCGCGAGTTGATTGGGCTCGAAGGTCGTCGCCGTCGCCTGGAATTTCTCGGCATCGAACACCGCGATGTCCGCCCGATAGCCCTCTGCAATCTGCCCGCGGTCGCCGAGGCCCAGCCGGCGCGCCGGCATCTGCGTGAGACGCTGCACCGCCTGCGCCGCCGTCAGGAGCTTGCGCTCATGCACCATGAAATGGAAATACCACGACGCCCAGCTATAGGCGCCGTGGAACACCGAATTGGCGAGCGGGCCGTCGGGCGCGAGCGTGGTTGCGTCCGACCCGGGCATGCACAGCGGATGCGAGAACATCAGCGCCTGCTGATCGGGCGTGTAGGCGTGGATGATGACCATCGCACGGTTCGGCTGCTCGAGATCCGCGAGCAGGATGTCGAACGCGATGTCGTACGCATCCCGCCCTTCTTTGCGCGCCAGCTCGCCGAAGCTCTTGCGCGAGTACTGCGGGAATTTCGGATGGTCGAGCAGCACCACCCGCTCCCAGCCGCCACTCGCGACAATGCTTTTGTAGTCGCGCATCCGCCGCCTGCTGTCCTTCGAGCTCAAGTGCCGGCGCAGATCCTCCTGGGCCCATAGCGGCACGATGGTGTTCAAGAACGTGGTGCCATAGAGCCGGGTGTGCATGTCGAACGCGATGTCGAGCCCGCGTCCGCGCGCCTGGTCGATCAGCTCGAGCGAGCGCTCGCCCTCGCGCTCGTCGGTCTTGCGCGGCAAGAGGTGCGAGATCTGGATCTGCGCGCCCGCCTTCTCGCCGACGCGGATCGCCTCGTCGATCGCCGAGACGGCGCCCTCGTCGCGCCGCCGGGTGTGGCTCGCATACAGGCCGCCGCGCTTGGCAACCACCTTGCAGAGCTCGACCAGCTCCTCGTCGGGCGCGCCGCGCTCGGCGGGATATTCGAGACCCGTCGAATAGCCGAAGGCGCCCTGCTCCAGTCCCTGCTCCAATAACCGCTTCATCCTGCCCAGCTCGTCCGGCGTCGCCGCCCGGTCGGCTACACCGAGAGTGGCGCGGCGCAACTGGCCGTTGGGCACCAGTTTGATCACATTCACCGCCGGCTTGGCGGCGGCAAGCTTGTCCAGGTACTCGCCGACTTTGTGCCACGTCAGCGGGATCTCGTTGTTGAAGCCGTAGATGTTCGGAGCCGCCATCTGCGGATCGGCGATCGGCGCGCAGCCGAAGCCGCAGTTGCCGATGACCTCCAACGTCACGCCCTGCGTGATCGCGCTCACCGCCCGTGGGTCGACGAGCAGCGTGTAATCGGAGTGGCTATGAATGTCGATGAAGCCCGGCGCGACCGCGAGCCCACTGGCGTCGATCTGCGCACCGTTGGCCTTCAGCTTGCCGATGGCCGCGATGCGCCCATTCTTCACCGCGACGTCGGCCACGCGCGGCGCGGTGCCGGTGCCATCCAGGATCGTGCCGCCCCGGATGACGAGGTCCATCACGCCGCCTTTGCCTTGGCGCGCAGCCGGCGGGTGGCGGCCGCATCGATCGCGCCGCCTTTGACTACCACACCATAGAGCTCGCGCGCCGCATTGATGCTCACCTTCTCATCGAGCACATCGGCCAGCACCAGCGCCGGATCGCGCGCCAGCGGATCGCCGTAGCCGCCGCCGCCGGCGCTGACGTGTCGGAACACGTCGCCCGCGCGCCACTTGATCGCTTCCATGGGCATGGTGGGCAGTGCGCGCTCGGTCTTACCACTGATGAGCGTGTTGCGCGAGCCGCTGCCGGGCTGCGCCTGCGAAAAACCGTAAGGCGGGTGATCGCGACGGTCGGCCCGCGTGGTGAACACCGCTTCATCGGCGGTGAGACGGAACTCGCGCACGAAAGCGAGGCCGCCGCGGTATTCGCCCGCGCCGCCCGAGTCCTGCACCATGCCATAGCGCAGCACTTCGAGCGGCAGCTCGGCCTCGATCAGCTCGATCGGCTGGTTGGAAAGGTTGGCCGCCGGGTTGGAAATGCCCTCGACGCCATCCTTGGCGGCGCGGGCGCCCCAGGTGCCGACCATCACTTCAGTGAGGACGAATGGGTGTCCATCGGCATACCCGCCGACGGAGAACAGCGTCGGCCCGCCCTCGCCCGCCGCGATCACGCGCTGCGGCACCACCTGCGAAAG
>VBCP01000599.1 GCA_005888925.1 Betaproteobacteria bacterium
GCAATTGATCAGGTTGTAGACCAGGTCCTTCGCCTCGCGCCAGACGCGCGCGCGCACCGCGAAGTCGCGCGTCATCTCCTCGACCATCGCGAGGTCGCCGCCGGCGGAGAATCCCTTGCCGGCGCCGCGCAGGATCGCGACGCGCGTCTCGGGGTCGCGATCGATGTCGAGCCAGATGCGCGCCATCTCGCCGTGCATCCGCGCGGTGGTCACCGAGAGCTTGCCGCCCTCCTCGCCCATCACGATCTCGAGGATGCCGGGCTCGACGCGGCGAACGTGCAGCTCTTTATAGTCGGAATAGTCCATCGCCCCATTCTACAATTCACGCCGTGCGCTTCCCCGGCTTCGGCTATACGCCGCACTTCATCCAGTGGCGCGATTACCGCGTGCATTACGTCGACGAGGGCAGCGGAGACAAAACGTATCTCTGCCTGCACGGCGAGCCGACCTGGAGCTACCTGTACCGGCGCATGATTCCGCACTTCGTGGCGCGCGGCGCGCGCGTCGTCGCGCCGGATTTCGTCGGCTTCGGGCGCTCCGACAAGCCGCAGGACGAGGCGCTCTACACGTTCGATTTTCATCGGCAGTTCCTGCTGTGGTTCGTGGAAAAGCTCGGCTTGAAGCGCATCACGCTGGTGGTGCAGGACTGGGGCGGGCTGCTCGGGCTTACGCTACCGATGGAAGTGCCGGCGATCGAGGGCCTGTTCGTCATGAACACCACGCTCGCGACCGGCGATTTGCCGTTGAGCGAGGGATTCGTCGCGTGGCGCGCGTATGTCGCCAAGAATCCGGACCTCGCCTGCGGCAAGCTGATGGCCCGCGCCTGTCCGCACCTGTCGGAAGCAGAAGCGGCCGCCTATGACGCGCCGTATCCGGATTTCGCGAGCAAGGCGGGGGTGCGGCGCTTTCCGCAGCTCGTGCCCGAAAAACCTGACGATCCGGGTGCAGCCACTTCCAGGAAAGCGCGCGACTGGCTGCAGCACTCCTGGCGCGGCGAGACGTTCATGGCGGTCGGCGCCAAGGACCCGGTGCTCGGGCGGCCGGTGATGAATATGCTGCGCACCTGGATCCGCGGCTGTCCCGAGCCCGTGGTGATCGAGAGCGGCGGCCACTTCCTGCAGGAATGGGGCGACGAGGTGATGAGCAAATGGGAGAAATGAGGGTCACGTACGCAGACATAGCCGCCGCGCACGAGCGCATCAAGGGCGCGGCGCGGCGCACGCCGGTGCTGACGTCCTCGAGCGCCGACGCGCTGATCGGCGCGGAGCTTTTCTTCAAGTGCGAAAACCTGCAGCGCATGGGCGCCTTCAAGTTCCGCGGCGCGTACAACGCGCTGTCGCAGCTCGGACCCGAGGAGCGAAAGCGCGGCGTGCTCGCCTTCTCGTCGGGCAATCATGCCCAGGCGGTGGCGCTCGCCGGCAAGCTGCTGGGCATCAAGACGCTGATCGTGATGCCGGAGAACGCGCCGAAAGTGAAGCTCGACGCGACGCGCGGCTACGGTGCAGAGGTCGTCACCTATGGGAAGGACGAAGAGCGCGAGACGGTGGCCGCCCGGTTGGCAAAAGAGCGAGGGATGGTGACGATTCCGCCTTTCAACCATCCGCATATCGTCGCAGGACAAGGCACGGCGGCGAAGGAGCTGCTCGAGGACGCCGGCGCGCTCGACATGCTCGTCGTGCCCTGCGGCGGCGCCGGCCTGCTCTCGGGCTGCGCAGTGGCCACGCGCCACCTGGCGCCGCAGTGCCACATCGTGGGCGTCGAGCCGGCGGCGGGCGACGATGTGACGCAGTCGTTTCGCGCCGGGAAGATCGTCACCATCGCGGTGCCCGACACGATTGCCGACGGTGCGCGCACCACCGCACCGGGCAGCGTGACCTTCCCGCTGGTGCAGCGCTATGTGAACGAGATGGCCACGGTGACCGACGAGGAGCTGCTGCCGGCGATGTTCTGGCTCTGGGAGCGCATGAAGATCGTGGTCGAGCCCACCGGTGCGCTGGCGTTTGCGGCTCTGGTCACCAAAAAAGTGAAGGCCAAAGGGCGCGTAGGCGTGGTGCTCTCAGGCGGAAACGTCGATCTTCGCTGGGCGGCCGCGCAATTTGGCAAACACTAGCACCGTGGCGCCGACGAGGGTGGCGGCGAGCGTGATGTCGAAGCGCGGCGAGACCGTGGCCACGGCGCAGACGAAAAGCAGCACCCGCAGCGGCCAGACGATGTGCCGAAGGCCGAGATAGCCCTGCATGGCGAAGGAGGCGAAGGTCACCATCGCCACGGCGAACACCACGCACTCCAGGATGTAGCCGAGCCCGCCCTCCATGTTGAGCCCGGGATTGAAGAGGAAATAAAACGGCAGGATGAAGCCGCCAATGGCGAGCTTCACCGCGTACGGGCCGAGCGCCATGGGATTGACGCCGGCAATCGCGCCGGCGGCGAAGTTCGCCACCGCCACCGGCGGCGTCACGGCCGAGAGGCAGGCAAAATACAGCATGAAGAGATGGACCTGCATCTCGGGCAGGTTAAATACGCCACGCAATGCCGGTGCCAGGAGCGCCGCGCCCATGATGTACACGGCGGGCGTGGGCATCCCCATGCCGAGCAGGATCAGGAACACCGCCGAAAGAAGTAGCGTGGGCACCAGCAATCCGCCGGAGACCGCGCTGATCATCAGCGTGAACTTGCCCGCGAGCGCGCTGATCTCGATCGCGCCGATGACCACACCCGCGGCAGCGACCGCGCCGACCAGGGGCACGAGCTGGCTGATCGTGTCGGTGCAGCATTCGACGAAGCGCCGCGGTCCGATCGCGGTGGGGCGGTGGAACCACGAAAGCACGATCACGGCGGCGGTGGCGCCGGCGGCGACGTATACCGGCGTATAGCCGGCGACGAGGAGCCCGATCAGCGCGCCGAGCGGCAGCAGGTGCCGCCAGCCGCCCGCCAGGGCTTTGCCGAGCGGCACGATCTGCTCCTCCGGCAGCCGCGGCTCGTTGTGCCGTACCGCTTCGTTATGAACCAGGAGGTAAATGCAGTAGTAGTAGAGCAGCGCCGGAAGCACGGATGCCCAGGCGATCCTGGCGTAGGGAATGCCGGTGATGTCCGACATGATGAACGCGACCGCGCCCATCACCGGCGGCAGCATCGCGCCCCCGCTCGAGGCGGTCGCCTCGATCGCCGCGGCGCGCACCGCCGGGATGCCCATCTTCTTCATGATCGGAATGGTCAGCGGGCCGGTCGTCGCGACGTCGGCGGTCGGACTGCCCGAGACCGAGCCGTAGAGCCCGCTCGCCGTGACGCAGGCCTTGGCAGCACCGCCGCGCATGCGCCCGGTCACGGCGCTCGCGAGATCGAAGAACAGCTGGCCGCCGCCCGACTTCTCGTAGAAGGAACCGAATAGCACGAAGAGGAACGCGTACGTCGCCGCCACCTCGAGCGGCGCGCCGAACACGCCGTTCTCCATGATCGTCATCATCTCGATGAAGTAGGGGATGCCGAAGTTGTCGTGACGCAGCGGGCCGGGCATCCACCGGCCGAAGACGGTGAAGACCAGCAGCACGATGACAAGCGATGTGAGGCCCCAGCCGACGGAACGGCGGCAAAGCTCGATCACGAGCAGGATCAGCACCAGGCCCGCGACGATGTCGCCCGTGCTGGGCTGCGAGAAGCCGCGGCTCCAGTTGAGAAACCGGTCGTTCAGCAAGATGTAATAGAGCGCCACGGCCAACGACGCCGCGGCGAGCGTGATATCGGTCCAGGCGAGCGCTTTGCGCCGCGGGTGCGCGGTGGTGGTGAGAAACGCGATGGGGAACGTGATCGCGATGAAGATCGAGATGTCGAGGTGAAAGTAGGCGTTGAAGGCGCGCGCCCACGTGGCGAAGCGTGCCAGCAGCTCGGAATCGAGCAGGCGACTGAGATCGAGCGCCCAAGAGCCGAAAATCTGCGCCAGCGCACCGATCCACAGCACGTAGAGCGCGGCGGCGACCGATCCGGCGCGGATCAGGACCAGCCATGCGCCACCCGGGCGGTGGCGCGTGCCTTCGCGCAGGAAGTACAAGCGCTACTTCACCAGGCCTTTTTCCTTGTAATAGCGCAGCGCCCCGGGATGGAAGGCGAGGCCCGCCGGATTGGTGGTCATTTTTGCGGTAGTGAACGAGGTCTTGAGCGAGCCGCCAATCGACTGCACGCGAGCCTCGTTCTCGGCAACGGCTCTTACGTACTTATAGACCACCTCGTCGGGCACGTGCGCGCCGGCGAGGAGCGACACCCACATCCGCACCGTCGGATAGTCCTTCTCCATGAACGGATAGGTGCCCT
>VBCP01000601.1 GCA_005888925.1 Betaproteobacteria bacterium
AGCGTGCCGGGCGCGAACAAGCGGGTCGGCATCCGCATGGATGACGGCACGATCCAGTACGTCGACACGGCAGCCGGCGGCCTCGCCATCGGCGATCGCGTCGCGATCACCAGCGACGGCTACATGCGGCATCCGGCGCCGTAACTGCTGCATTGCGATAGATGGACCGCCGGCCGGTCTGCTAGAACGGCGGTCCCTTAAACCCCAAGGAGTATTCCCATGAATCGTTTGATTGCAGCTCTGATTGCCGCCGCGTTCTGCTTCGCGCTGCCGGCGCTTGCGCAGGCCCCGACCCCGGAGAAGAAGGAGACGATGGGCCAGAAGGCGCGCGAGGCCGGGAAGAAAGCCAAGGACGAAGTCACCGAGTCGAGCGCGGAGAGGAAGGCCGAGCGCGACG
The DNA here is from genome assembly GCA_005888925.1 of Betaproteobacteria bacterium. GTDB lineage: Bacteria > Pseudomonadota > Gammaproteobacteria > Burkholderiales > SG8-39 > SCGC-AG-212-J23. Next base: position 398 of record VBCP01000601.1, read on the forward strand.
CGCGCAAGGCGAAGAGAGACGCGAAGAGGGCCGAGCGCAAGGCGAAGAAGGACGCGAAGAAGGCCGAGCGCGAAGCGAAGAAGGGCGAAACGAAGTAACAGTCCTCGCCGGGCGCCGTGGACGCTCGCCCGCCGCCCGAGCTTCGTAAGCCGCACCCGCCGAGCCTATCGCCGCGCGCGCTGGCGCTCGCGGGCTGGAGCGCGTTTCTCGTCGCCGGGCTGATCTTCCTCGCCATCGCGTGGAACGTCACCGGCCGCAGCACGCTCGTCGCCCTCGATAGCAGGCTCGCGGATTGGCTGCACGGACACACCGATGGCGCGCTGACCGCGTTCTTCTTCGCGCTCACCAATCTGCATTCGCCCGGCGCCATAGCGGGCGCGAGCGCGATCTTTGGAGTGGTGCTGGCGCGCTTGCGCCAGTGGTACTGGCTCCTCACGCTGGCCGTGGGCGTGGGCGGCGGCATGCTGATCAACCTGGTCCTCAAGGCGGCCTACGAGCGCCTGCGGCCGCACTTCGACGATCCGCTGCTCGCCCTCACCACGTTCAGCTTCCCGAGCGGCCACACCGCCGGCGCGGTGCTGTTCTACGGCGTGCTCGCCGCCTTCCTCGTCTCGCGCTTCTACGACTGGCGCGCGCGCGCCGCCTGCGTCGCCGGTGCGGCCGGCGCGGTGGCGCTGGTGGCGTTCTCGCGCATGTACCTCGGCGCGCATTACCTCTCCGACGTGCTCGCCGCGGCCTGCGCGAGCACCGTGTGGCTGGTGCTGTGCCTCGCCGGCGGCCATGCGCTGGTGCGCGGCAGGCTCAAGCTCCACTGGCTCGCGAGCGCGTTTCTCGCCTTTCTGCTGATCGCGACCGCGGTGCTGATACCGGAGGAGTGGTGGGCGCGCTTCGTGGACGCGGTAGATGCCATGAATCCGCTGGTGGCGCTGCTCGTTTTCTGCTCGGTCTATGCCGCGGCGCTGCTGCTCCTCCTGCCGGCGTGGATCTTTCCGATCGCCGCCGGGGCGATCTTCGGCTTCCTCTGGGGCATCGTCGCCGCGATGGTTGCGGTGGCCGCGTCGGCGATCGTCGGGCTGCTCGTCGCGCGCTACGTAGTGCGCGGGCGCATGGAGCGCGTCGCGCGCAAGAACGATGTCTTCAAGGCGGTCGACCGCGCGGTGCTCAAGCAGCCGCGCAAGATCGTGGCGCTCCTGCGCATGGCGTCGGTGATCCCGGAGGGCGTGAAGAGCTACTTCCTCGGGCTGACGCGCGTGCGTCTCGACGATTACATGGCCGGGACCCTCGCGGGCGTCGCGCCGGACCTTCTGGTCAAGGTCTATCTCGGCGCGGCGGGGCGCGGCGCGCTGGTGCACGGCGGCGCGCTCAACTGGGCGCTGCTCGGCGCCGGCATCGTCGCGCTCCTCGCGCTCACCTTCATCGTCGGGCGCAAGGTGCGCAAGGCGCTCAAGCTGTAGCGCGTTTTTTCTTAGCTCTAAATGGGGACAGACCCTATTTTTCTCATTTGAGATCTGAGTGCAATTGCAACAAATAGGCGCTGTCCCGCGCTCGGCCGATGCGGCCTACGGCGCCGCTATCATCGCGGCCTGGGCGCCGCGCTATCTCACGCGGTGAACATTGATACCATCGGCAAAATTGGAGGGAGGACCATGGCCGCCATCGTAGGGCGCACGGTGCGAAGGACGGGAGACGCTCGGAGAATCGCACTTGGTGAAGACTGCGCCGGGCGGCGAGGCGGCGCTCGCCTTGGCGCGCGAGGCGCCGCCGCCGGACCTAATCCTGATCGATACCAAGCTCGCGGGGGCGAGCGGCTACGAGCTGTGCAAGGCGCTACGAGCGCTGCCCGGCCTCGCGGAGGTGCCGGTGATCTTCCTCGCCGAGCGGCGCTATCCGCAGGACCTGGTACAGGCCTTCCGGCTCGGCGCGATTGATTTCTTCGTGAAGCCGCTGCCCGCGCCGGCGCTCTGCGCGCGCATCGAGGCGCGGCTGGAGCAGCTCGCCCACGAGCGCACCGCGCAGCTCCAGGGAAGCGAACAGCGCGTGGCGCGCCTGGTTCGTGCGATGCAATGGCACGACAGCTCGCTCGGCGGCAAACGCACGCGACGGCTCGCGGAGTATGCGCGCGCGCTCGCCGAGGCAGCCGGCGCGCGCGAGGTGGCGTGCGACCTCCTGATGCGGGCAGCGCAGTTGCACGACGTCGGCAAGCTCGGCGTTCCGGCCGAGCTCCTGCGCAAGGAGCGAACCCTGTCCGGCGCGGAGCGCGAGCAGTTCGAGCGGCATGCGGCAGTCGGCGCGGAAATCATCGGCGAGCACGACGATGCGCTCCTCAAGCTCGCCCGCACCGTCGCGCTCACGCACCACGAGCGCTGGGACGGCGCGGGCTACCCCGGCCGCCTGCAAGGCAGCCAGATCCCGTGGGCCGGGCGAGTGATGGCGATCGTCGATGCCTTCGAAAGCATGACCGCGCCGCCACACGGCGGCTCCGCGATGTCCATCGAGCGCGCCGTCGCCGAGATCGGCGCCGCGGCGGGCCAGCAATTCGATCCCGTACTGGTGGAAGCCTTGCGCAAGGCGCTGCCCGCGTTTCGCAAGGTGCACGAGGCTCATGCGGAGCAGCCGGCGGACGCCGCCGACGACTTCGTCATCGGCGCTGCCGCGGAGCAGGCCGGCCGCTCGGCTGCGCCGGACGACGATCTGGTGATCGGTGGTCCGGCCGCGGGCGCCGTGGACGAGTCCGAATTGACCATGATCGGGCCGCTGCGGCTCGGCGGCGGCGCCCCGTCCAACGAAAAGCTGCGCGAGGCAATCCAGCGCGCGGTGGCCAAGACGCAGGCGTTGAAGGCCGCGCGCCGGCTCAAGGAAGAGGAGCAGGAGCAGGCGCCCGAACGGTCCGCAGAAACGCCGGCGCCTGCGCCGGAACGCGGTGCAGCCAAAGCGGAATTCGAAGCGCTGCGTGACCGGGTGAAGGAACTCAAAACCGAGCAGGCGCAGCTTCACGCCCAGAACGAAAGGCTGCAAGCCCGGGTGAAAGAGCTCGAGGTCGAGCGCGCCGCGGCGCAGGCGGGGTTCGCGCAGGCGCAAGAGCTGGCGCGGGCGGAACTCGAAGCGCTGCGTGCGCAGGTGAAGGAGCTCGAAACCGCTCGCGCTGCCACGGCCGGGACGCAAAGCGAGCTCGCGCGCCGCGCCGAGGAGCGCGAGGCAGCAGAGGAGCGCCATCGTGCCGAACAGGCGCAGCTGCACGCACAGATCGAAAGCCTCCATGCCCGGGTGAAAGAGCTCGACGGCGAGTGCGCTGCGGCGCAGGCGGCACTCTCGCAGTGGAAAGCGCAGCTCGAAGGCGAGCGTGCCGAGCAGGCCCGCCTCGACGCACAGACCGAAACGCTGCACGCCCGGGTGAAAGAGCTCGAGGGCGAGCGCGCCGCGGCGCAGGCGGCGCTCGCGCGGTCGAAAGCGGACCTCGAAGGCGAGCGTGCCGAGCAGGCGCAGTTCCAGGCGCAACTGCAAGCGCTGCGTGCCCGGGTAAGGGAACTCGAAACCGAGCGCGCTACCACCGCAGCCGCGCTAGCGCAGGCGCGCGCCGAATTTTCCGATTTGCAAGCCGCAGCACCGGTCGAGGCGCAAAGCGAGCTCGCACGCCTCACCCGGGAGCGCGAGGCAGCCGAGGAGCGCCATCGCGCCGAGCAGGCGCAGCTCCACGCACAGATCGAAAGCCTCCGCGCCGGGGTGAAAGGGCTCGAGGGCGAGCGCGCCGCCGCGCGTGAAGCCGCGCACGAGCTGGAAAGGCGCCGCGAGGCCGCCGAGCTCGCGCTCTCGCAGCTCGAGGCACGGCGGCGCGCCGCGGAGGCGGCGCTCGGCGGGGAAAGGGAACGCACGCGCATTGCCGCCGAGCGCGAGGCGGCCGAAGTGAAGGCGGCGCATGCGGCCAAGGAGCGCCCCTACGCCGAAGAGCTGCTTTCAGTCCTCTTCGCAGCGCAAGCGGCGAGCCGACGCGAGGTCGCCGAAGCGTCCGACCGGCGGGCCGCGGTGGTCGCCGGGGAGGCCGCTAAACCGGCGCGCCGCTCGCGTCCGACCGTAACCCTTATTGCGTTCGTCCTAGGCGCCCTTGCTCTGGCGGTCGCTTATCTCGCGCTTCACGGCGTGCAAGTCCTGGCGCCCGCGCCTATCCTGCAGCCCGCGCCTGTGCCGCAGCGAGCGGGGCGGCGAGCATCAATAGCAGGAGGAGGCGTCGCATTAGCACAGCCTAATCCCGCGCCGCTGACAAAAGCCTTGCGTCAGCGCTTGCGGCGTGCGGCGCGAGGCAGGGCGGCATCGAGCAGCACCTCGGCCGCGGCGCGCGCGGAGCGCGCGATGGCGGGATCGCCGCGCACCAGGGCTGCCGAGAGCGCGCCCTCGGTGAGGAGCTGGAGCTGGGTGGCGAGGGCATCGGCGTGCTTGATGTCCAGGCGCTGGAGCAGGGCGCGGAACCAGAGCCGGCGCTGCTCCTTGAACTGCAGCGCGATGCCGGCCGCGGCGTGCTTCGGATCGGAGAGCTCGGCCACGGCGTTGATATAGGGGCAACCGCGGAACTTGGCGTTGGCGAAGACGCGCTCCAGGTAATCGAAGTAGCCGAGGACCTGCTCGCGCGCCGGCGCGTCGGAAGGCTCGATGTGCTTGAAGCGCGCCGTGAGATACGCGGCGATCAGGTCGTCCTTCGCCGGGTAGTAGTTGTAGAGCGTGCGCTTGCTCACGCCGGCCTCGGCGGCGATGGTGTCGACGCCGACCGCGCGGATGCCCTGCTCGTAGAACAGCTTGTCGGCGGCGGCGAGGATGCGCTCGGCGTGGGTGGGCGGCTTATGCACAGGTCAGTCTACTTTGCGCTTGACAGCATTGTATGCCGTATCGGATCATAAGTACACCGAACTGTTTACCACCGCTTATGACCGCCAATCGTCGCGCGATGCTCGTTTTGCTCCTCCTCTCCGGCGTGATCATCTCGCTTTGCATGGGGCTGCGCCAGAGCCTGGGCCTGTTCATGCGGCCGATGACGGCCGACCTCGGCATCTCGGCGGCGACCTTCGGCTTCTCGATCGCGCTGCAGAACATCATCTGGGGCGTGTCGCAGCCCTTCGTCGGCGCGCTCGCCGACCGCTACGGGCCGCGCCCGGTGCTGATCGTGACCGCGCTGATGTACGCGGCGGGCCTCCTCCTCATGCTCGCGGCGACCGCCTTTCCCGGCGCGCTCGAGATCGCCGGCTTTCTCATCGGCGTGGGCACTGCGGGAGCCGGATTCGGCGTGCTGATCGGCACCATCTCGCGCGCGACGCCGCCCGAGAAGCGCAGCCAGACGGTGGGCCTGGTCGCCGCCGCGGGCTCGCTCGGCACCATGGTCATCGCGCCGCTCGGGCAGTGGCTGATCAACGGCTACGGCTGGCAGACGGCGATGGTCGGCTTCGCGGTGATCGCCGGCTCGATGGCGCTCCTTTCGCTGCCGATCCGCGAGCAGGCGCCGCTTGGCGTTTCCGCCAACAGAACTCAAAAGCTCGGTGAAGCGGTGCGCGAAGCTATGGCCCACCGCGGCTATCTCTTCATGACGCTCGCGTTCTTCGCCTGCGGCTTCCAGCTCGTGTTCCTCACCACGCACCTGCCGGCCTACCTGCAGCTCTGCGGCATCGCGCCCGGCGTCGCGGCGAGCGCGCTCGGGCTGATCGGTCTCTTCAACGCGGTGGGCACGTACATGTTCGGCCTGCTCGGGGCGCGTTACAGCCAGAAGCATCTGCTCGCGCTGATCTACCTCTTGCGCACGCTGTTCATCGTGCTGTTCCTCCTCTTCCCGGTGAGCGCAGCCTCCACGCTGGTCTTCGCCGCCGCCATGGGCTTCCTGTGGCTCGGCGTCGCGCCGCTCGTCACCGGCATCATCGGCCGCGTCTTTGGGCTCACGCACTTCAACACGCTCTACGGCATCGTGTTTCTCTCGCATCAGGTCGGCTCGTTCTTCGGTGCCTGGATGGGCGGGCTGGTGTTCGACCGCTTCGGCAACTACAACTTCGCCTGGGGCGCGCTGATCGCGATCGGCGCCGCCGCCTTCACGCTGCAGTGGCTGATGGACGAGCGCCCGCCGCGCGTGCGCGAAACGGCTGGGAGGGCCGCGCCCGCCGTCGCATAATCGCGCCATGCGCTCGCTTCTCGCGGCCCTGGCTCTCGTCGTCGCAGGCGAGGCATGGGCGCAGGCGTATCCGGCGCGGCCGATCCGCTTCGTCGTGCCGTTCCCGCCCGGCGGCGGCATGGACATCGTGGCGCGCGCGGTGGGCGAGAAGCTCGCGACGCGCCTCGGGCAGCCGGTGGTGATCGAGAACAAGCCGGGTGCCGGCACCACCATCGGCACCGACGCGGTGGCGAAGAGCGCGCCGGATGGTTACACGTTGTTGGTGAGCGGCATCGCGAGCCAGGCGATCGTGCATTACATGCATCCCAAGCGCACGTTCGACATGCAGCGCGACTTTGCGCCGGTGGCGCGCATCGCCGACGGCACCATCGCGTTCGTGGTGCCGCAGTCGTCGCCGGCGAAATCCGTGAAGGACTTCGTCGCGCTCGCCAAGGCGAATCCTGGAAGACTGACCTTCGCCTCCTCCGGCGTGGGCGGACTGATCCACCTCACCGGCGAGATGTTCAAGCAGGCGGCGGGCATCGATCTCACCCACGTGCCTTACAAGGGCACGACGCAGATCCTGCCCGACATCCTCGACGCGCGCGTCGATCTCGCGCTCGACAGCCTGCCGGCGTACCTGCCGCACATCCAGAGCGGCAAGCTGCGCGTGTTCGCGGTCGCGTCGCGCAGCCGCTCCTCGCTCCTGCCGGAGCTGCCGACGATGGCGGAGGCGGGCGTGCCCGGCGTCGTCTCGGCGACCGACTACGCGCTCTTCGCTCCGGCCGGCACGCGCCGCGATATCGTGCTGCGCCTTTACCGCGAGACGGCGGCGGTGCTCGAGGCGGCGGACCTGCGCGCCAAGTTCGCCACGCAGGGCATCGAAGTGCGCGGCGGCACGCCCGAGGCGCTGCAGGCGGAGCTCGCCGACGAGCTGGCGAAGTGGGGGCGTGTGATCCAGACGGCCAACATCAGAGCGGAGTGAGCATGAAGATAGCGGTCCTCGACGATTACCACGACACCGTGCGCACGCTGGCAGCCTTCCGCAAGCTCGCGGCGCACGACGTGAAAGTCTGGAACGACCACCTGCAGGACACCGACGCGCTCGCCGCGCGGCTGAAGGATGTGGAGGCGCTGGTGCTGATCCGCGAGCGCACCAAGATCCGCGCGCCGCTCCTCGAGCGGCTGCCGAAGTTGAGGCTCATCAGCCAGCGCAGCGTCTATCCGCACATCGATATCGACGCCTGCACGCGGCTCGGCGTCACCGTGTGCTCCAACATGCATACCGGCACGCCGTCGTACGCGACCTCGGAGATGACCTGGGCGCTGATCCTCGCCGCGGCGCGCGAAATTCCGCAGAACGTGGCCGCGCTCAAGGCCGGCAAGTGGCAGGTCGGCGTCGGCTCGACGCTGCGCGGCAAGCACCTCGGCATCTTCGGCTACGGCCGCATCGCGGGCGAGGTGGCGAAGATCGGCGCCGCCATGGGCATGCGCATCCTCGTCTGGGCGCGCGAAGCTTCGCGGCAGAAAGCGCAAGCGGATGGTTATTCTG
>VBCP01000602.1 GCA_005888925.1 Betaproteobacteria bacterium
CACAGCAGCCCGAAGCAGAAGCGCAGGGTGAGGAAAGTGAACGGCGGCGCGTACTGCAGGCCGATCTTCGTGGCGACGTAGCCCGAGCCCCACACCGCCACGAAATACCACGCGAGCAGCGCGTTCATTGGCAGGCGCGAATTCTACGGGGTATGCTCGGCTCGATACTGCAATTGGGGGAGGAATGGCGTCCCGCCGACCCAAGAAACGCGGCGCACCAGCCGGCGCCACCGCGCTGAAGAAGCGCCTGCAGCGCCTCGAGCGCCAGCTGCTCACCTTCGCGGAGCTGCACGATGCCGTCATGGGCGGCATCAACGAAGGGGTGTACGACTGGAACGTCGAGAAAGACACGATCCATTACAGCGAGCGCGTGGTGAAGGCCGTCGGGCTGCCGCGCGAGCTGATGAATACCACCGCCGACTGGCGCGGCCGCATCCATCCCGACGATCTGCCACGCTACCTCGGCGGAATCATCGACCACTTGAAGGGCAAGACCGAGCGCTTCGAATGCGACTACCGCTACCGCGCGCTCGACGGCAGCTGGCGCTGGGCGCGGCAGCACGGCGTCGGCCTGCGGCGCGCCGACGGTCCCAATAAGGGCCGGGTCTATCGCATGGTCGGCTCGACCGGCGATATCACCGCGCTCAAGCAGGCGGAAGAGCGCTACGCCGTTGCCACTTCAGCGGCAGCGGAAGGCATTTACGAGTGGGACCTCGCGACCGGCAAGCTGTTTCTCACCGACCGCGCGAAGGCCTTCTTCGGCATTGCCGCCGAGCAGTTGACGCCCGCGGCATGGAACACGCGGGTGCACGCCGAGGATTTCCCCGGCTACCGTGCCGCGCTCGTCGAGCACTTCGCGGGCCGCAGGCAGCACCTCGAGCACGAGTACCGCATCGCCGATGGCCGCGGCACCTACAAGTGGGTGCTCGACCGCGGCATTGGACTGCGGGGGGAGGACGGGCGCGTCATCAAGCTGATCGGCGCGCTGAGCGACATCACGCAGAGGAAGCGCGCCGAGCTCGAGCTCAGGCGTGCGCGCGACGCGGCGGAGGTGGCGCTCGCCGAGCAGATCGCCACCGCCGAGATCCTGCGGGTGATGGCCGCATCGCCGAGCAGCGTGCAGCCGGTGTTCGACGCGATCGCGCGCAACGCGGTGAAGCTTTGCGAAGGCGCGCATTGCTCGCTTTTCCAGTTCGACGGCCGGCTGCAGTACTTCGTCGCCCATTACGGCATCGAAAGCGAGACGATCGAGGAGCTGCGGCGGCGCTATCCGGCCCCGCCGCAATACGGCCGGGCCTCGGGCAGGGCGATTCTGGACCGCGCCGTGATCCATGTGGAAGACGTGCCCTCGGATCCGCGCTTTCCGGACACGAGCCTCACCTTCAAGCGGGCTGGATATCGCGCCGTGCTCGCAGTGCCGATGCTGAGGGAAGGCCAGCCGATCGGCGTGATCTTCGTCGTTCGCAAGGCGGCGCAGCGTTTCAGCGACAAGCAGATCGAGCTGCTGCGCACGTTCGCCGACCAGGCGGTGATCGCTATCGAGAACGTTCGCCTTTTCAACGAGACCCGGGAAGCGCTCGAGCAGCAGCAGGCCATCAGCGAGATCCTCCAGGTCATCAGCCGTTCACCTTCGGATCTGCAGCCGGTGTTCGACGCCGTCGTCGAACGGGCGCTGCGCTTGTGCGAAGGCGACAACGCCGCGCTACTGCGTCGGGAGGCGGCCGGATTCGTCGAGGTGGCTCGCGGCGGCCGGCCGGAGCAGGAAGACATGCGGGCGTTCATGCAACGGTACATGCAGGGCGCGCGCGGTCCCGGCCGCGAGACGCTCACGGGCAGAGTCCTGCTCGAGGGCGCCACGGTCCGGATCGATGACTGCTTGGCCGATCCCGACTACTTCGTGAGCAAATTGGGCATCAGGCCGGCAGAGCTGCCGACGCGCATGGGCCGGAGCCTGATCGGGGTGCCCCTGCTGCAGCACGGGGAGGTGATCGGCGTAATCATCGTGCGCCGTGAAGTGATCCGGCCCTTCGCAGACCGCGATCAGCTCCTGCTCGAAGCATTTGCCGCGCAGGCGGTAATCGCCATCGAGAACGTCCGCCTTTTCAACGAGACGCGTGAAGCCCTCGAGCGGCAGACCGCGACCGCAGACATTCTGCGGGTCATCAGCGGCTCGCCGACCAACGTGCAGCCGGTGTTCGAGGCGATCGTGCAGAGCGGTATTCGGCTGTTCGAGGGGGCGGGCGTCACGGTGACGCGCCCGGAGAACGGACAGGTGCAGCTCATGGCGATCGCCGAGCGCGACGCCGAGCGAGCCCGTCGCTGGCGCGAGCGCTTCCCGTTCCCGCTCACGCGCCAGTACATGCACGGAGTGGCCATCCTCGATTGCCGCATGGTCGACATGCCCGACGTCGAGCAGATGGACGAGAGCTTTGCGGCGGGCAAGCGCAATTTCGCGGCCTCGGGCTACCGCGCCATGACGGTCGTGCCGATGGTCAAGGAAGGCGCCGCCATCGGCACCATCGCCGTGGTGCGCGACGCCCCGGGGCCGCTCAGCGACAAGCAGATCGCGCTGCTCAAGACCTTCGCCGACCAGGCGGTGATCGCAATCGAGAACGTGCGCCTATTCAATGAGACGCGGGAAGCGCTGGAGCAGCAAACCGCGACGGCGGAAGTGCTGAAGGTGATCTCGCAATCGCAGACTGATCCGCAGCCGGTGTTCGATGCCATTGCACGTCACGCCGCGCGCCTTTGCGACGCCGTGTTCGTCGGTCTGTTCCGCCATGACGGCGAGCGGGTGCATTTCGTCGCCCAGCACAACTTGCCGCCCGCGCTGGTGGAACTGTTGATGAAGGACTACCCGCGGCCGCTGGATGAGAGCCGCGCCACCTCGCGCGCGATCGCCACGCGGTCGGTCGTGCAAGTGAAGGACGTACTCGCCGATCCGAGCTATTCGCGCGGGCTCGCGCAAGCGGGCGGCTGGCGCCGCACGGTCGCCGTGCCGATGCTGCGCGGCGATCAGGTGCTCGGCGCGATCGCGGCGGGCTGGCGCGAGCCCGGTGCGGTAGCCGAAAGGCAGCTCGAACTGCTGAAAACTTTCGCCGACCAGGCGGTCATCGCGATCGAGAACGTGCGGCTGTTCAACGAGATCCGGGAGTCGCTCGAGCAGCAGCAGGCTTCGGGCGAAGTGTTGCGCGTGATCAGCAGCTCGATCGCCGACACCGCGCCGGTGTTCGACAAGATCCTCGAGAGCTGCCAGCGCATCTTCGCCGGACGGATCGTGGGCCTGAATCTGGTGCGCGACGACGGCAGGATCCATATCGGCGCCTACCACGGCGCTCACCGCGAGGAATTCGAGCGCATTTTTCCGCTGCCGCTCAATCGCGATTCCGGATCCGGGCTGTCGATCGTCGAGCAACGGATCATCCACTATCCCGATGCCCAGAACGGCGCCGAGGTTCCGCCGAAGACCCGGCAAGGCTGCACGGCGATCGGCATCAAGTCGGCGATCTTCGCGCCGCTCCTGTGGGAGGGCCGCGGCCTGGGCGCGATCTTCGTCGGCCGCGATCATGTGAGTTCGTTCTCGGATAAGGACATCGCGCTCCTCAGGACCTTCGCTGACCAGGCGGCGATCGCGATCGAGAATGTGCGCCTCTTCAACGAAACGAAGGAGGCGCTCGAACGGCAGACCGCCGTCGGCGAAATCCTGCGAGTGATCTCCGC
>VBCP01000131.1 GCA_005888925.1 Betaproteobacteria bacterium
GGACGGTCGAGATCAGCGCGCCGCCCCACATGCCGTGGGCGATCACCTCGTGGCACATTGACGAGTGCGCGTACTCCGGGTCGACGTGCGCCGGGTTGACGGCGCCCGACATGATGGCGAAGAGCTGGATGTCCTCCGGGCGCAGCGTCCGGGTCAGGGTCGCGGTGTCGCCGACCTTGATCTCGTCGTACGTGCGGTTCTCGATGAATGCAGCGGCCAAAGGTTGATTGCCGTGGGTCAAAAGCGCAGGATGGGCGCCGATCACCCGGAGGATAGCGCATGGACGCGGACGAGGTGCTGAAAGGGCTGGCGCGGGAATCGGTCAAGCAGGGCGAGAACCTGCGCAAAGCGGTGCGCGAGCTGACGCTGAACGCGCTGCGCGGCCGCGAGCTCACGCTCGCCGAGATCAAGCGCGTCGTGAAGACCGTGACCGAGGGCGTGAACCTCGGCGCGGCGGCCACCAAGATCGATGCCGAGCGAGTGCTGAGCGAGGCGCTCGCCGGCATGGACGACGCGGTGCTCAAGGCGGTGCAGGCGAACCATCTCGCGCTTCAGCAGCTTGCCGCGCAAGGGCAGAGCCTGCGCGACTCACACGTGAAGAAGGCGCTCGACGACCTCGAGCGGCTGGAGGACGCATTCATCGCGAGCGTCAAGGAAGCGGCGAAGAAGGGCAGCAAGCAGATCAAGGAGCAGTGGGCCACGGTGCTGCAGCAGAAGCAGAACGTGGGCACCGAGACCGCGGCGCAGATCGAGGCGACGATGGAGCAGTTCGGCGACAGCATGCGCGAGGCGGTGAAGCAGCAGCGGCGCACCGCGTTCAAGGCCGCCGAGATGATGGCCGAGAACTTCACCACGCTCGCGAGCGGCATCCTCATCGGGCTCACCGAGGGCCTGCAGCAGGGCAAGCGCCCACGGGACGAAAAGACGAAATAGCAGGGTCAAAAGCCCCCACGTAGCACAGGTTTGATCCAGGTCAATTCCGCCGTTGCCCGTTCTGGCGCAATGGCGGAGGGCCTTTCTGCAACAATATCAATGTGCTTGAAGCGACAGAGCTGGAATGCGAGCGCGGCGGCCGGACGCTGTTCCGGGGCCTTTGCTTCGCGCTCGCGCCCGGCGAGCTGCTGCGCATCGGCGGGGCGAACGGCAGCGGCAAGACGAGCCTGCTGCGCATCCTGTGCGGGCTCCTGACACCGACGGGCGGCGGGGTGCGCTGGAAAGGCGCGCCGATCGCCGAGCTGCGCGAGGACTATTCGCGCCAGCTGGTCTATCTTGGGCACGCGCCGGCGGTGAAGGACGACCTCTCGCCCGGCGAGAATCTCGATATCGCCTGCCGGCTGGTCGGCGTGCAGACCCACAAGGAAGCGCTGACCTGGGCCTTGAACGCGTTTGCGGTGCCGGAAGTTCCGGTGCGCAAGCTCTCGCAGGGACAGCGGCGCCGCGCGGCGCTCGCGCGCCTGCTCCTGTCGGAGTCGGTGCCGCTGTGGCTGCTCGACGAGCCCTTCGCCGCACTGGACGCAGCGGCGGCGAGCTACACGGAGGAACTGATCGGTCGGCATCTTGGCGCCGGCGGCAGCGTCGTCTACACGACGCACCAGCCGGCCGGTATCGACACGCGGGCACGCCTGGTCCAGCTTTGATCCTTACGGCAGCCAAAACCATCGTGCGGCGCGACCTCTTGCTCGCCATGCGCCGGCGCGGCGACGTCGCCACGGCGCTGCTGTTCTTCGTGATCGTCGCCAGCCTCTTTCCGCTGGGCATCGGCGCCGAGCCGAATCTCCTGCGCGCCATCGCGCCGGGCGTGATCTGGGTGGCGGCGCTGCTCTCGTCGATGCTCTCGCTCGGGCGGCTGTTCGCCGGCGACTACGCGGACGGCACGCTCGAGCAGATGCTGCTCGGCGCCGCGCCGCTCGGCGTCGTGGTCGCCGCCAAGACGGCTGCGCACTGGCTCGTCGCCGGCCTGCCGCTCGTTCTCATTGCACCGCTGATCGCGCTGCAGTACGACGTCGCAGGCGAGCTCTATGGCGTTCTCGCCGTATCATTGCTCCTCGGCACGCCGGTTCTCAGCATCATCGGCGCGATCGGCGCGGCGCTGACGCTCGGGCTGCGCGGCGGCGGAGTCCTGCTCTCGCTCCTCGTGCTGCCGCTTTATGTACCGGTATTGATCCTCGGCGCGGGGAGCGTCGAGATGGCGGCCGCCGGTCTTTCGCCCGAAGGGCAGCTCTTGCTGCTCGGCGCCATGCTGATCGTCGCCGCGGTATTCGCCCCCTGGGCGACGGCCGCCGCGCTAAGGATTTCCTCGGAATGACGACGGAAAGCATCAAGTGGTTCTGGTACGCGTCGCCGCAGACGTTTTTCCCCTTCGCGGGAAAGCTCGCGCGCGTCTGCGCCGTGCTCGCGGTGCTTTTTGCGATCGCCGGTCTCTACACCGCATCATCTTCATCCACGTGCCGGCGGCGTGGATGTCCATGTTCATCTACGTGCTGATGGCCTTCTGGGCCGCGCTCGGCTTTGCGATGAACACGCGGCTCTCGGCGATGATGGCGCGCGCGCTCGCACCGACCGGCGCGCTCTTCACCTTCATCGCGCTCTGGACCGGCTCGCTCTGGGGCAAGCCGACCTGGGGCACGTGGTGGGTCTGGGACGCGCGCCTCACCTCCGAGCTGATCCTGCTGTTCCTCTACTTCGGCTTCATCGCGCTGCAGGCGTCGATCGACGACCGCCGCCGCGCCGACCGCGCCGGCGCGCTGCTCGCCATCGTCGGCGTGGTCAACATCCCGATCATCTATTACTCGGTGAAGTGGTGGAACACGCTGCACCAGGGGGCTTCGGTGAGCTTCACTCAGGCGCCGAGCATGGCCGCGACCATGTTCACCGGCATGATCTTGATGGCGCTCGCGTTCTGGATGTACAGCATCGCGGTGGCGCTCACGCGCGTGCGTTGCGAGATCGTGGAGAACGAATGAAGAGATGTTTAGTTTTTGCGGCGCAAACCCCCCGGCGCTTCGCGCCACCCCCCTTATCAGGGGGGCAAAAGACGTGAGCGAGTTCTTCGCCATGGGTGGATACGCGTTCTACGTCTGGGGTGCCTATGGCGTGACGTTCTGCCTGCTGGCGGTCGAAGTCGTGCTGCTCATGAAGAGAAAACGTGAAACCAAGACATAAGCGCATGGCGTGGATCGCCCTCGGCGTGGTCGCGCTCGGCGTGGCGACCGCGCTGGTCCTCACCGCGTTCAACAAGAACCTGGTGTTCTTCTTCACGCCGTCGCAGGTCGCGGCCAACGCAGCGTGAAGCGCGAAGGCGTCGAAGTGCGATTCGTGGTCACCGATACCGCGAAGTCCATGCCGGTGGTCTACCGCGGCCAGCTGCCGGATCTCTTCCGCGAAGGCAAGGGCGTCGTGGCGCAGGGCCAGCTCGGCGCCGACGGCGTCTTTAGCGCGCGCGAGGTGCTCGCGAAGCACGACGAGAACTACATGCCGCCGGACGCGGCGCACGCGCTCGAGCAGGGCGCGAAGGCGCAGAAGACCATCAAAGCCAAATGATCCCCGAGCTCGGACAATTCGCGCTGGCGCTCGCGCTCACCGTCGCGCTGGTGCAGGCGGTGCTGCCGATCGTCGGCGCCGCAAGAGGAAATCCCGCCTGGATCGCGGTCGCGCGCCCGGCGGCGCAAGCGCAGGCGCTGCTG
>VBCP01000132.1 GCA_005888925.1 Betaproteobacteria bacterium
CGCGCTCAAGGCCGGCAAGTGGCAGGTCGGCGTCGGCTCGACGCTGCGCGGCAAGCACCTCGGCATCTTCGGCTACGGCCGCATCGCGGGCGAGGTGGCGAAGATCGGCGCCGCCATGGGCATGCGCATCCTCGTCTGGGCGCGCGAAGCTTCGCGGCAGAAGGCGCAAGCGGATGGCTATGCCGTGGCGGCCAGCAAGGAGGCGTTTTTCGCCACCAGTGATGTGCTGACCCTGCACCTGCGCCTGGTGGATGCGACGCGCGGCATCGTCACCGCCGCGGACCTCGCGCGCATGAAGCCCACCGCGATCTTCGTCAACACGAGCCGCGCGCCGCTCGTCGAGCCCGGTGCGCTGGTCGCGGCGCTAAAGGCCGGGCGGCCGGGAAAGGCGGCGGTCGATGTCTACGAAGAAGAGCCGGTGCTCGGCGGCAAGCATCCGCTGCTCGCCATGGACAACGTGGTGTGCACGCCGCACCTGGGCTACGTCACGCGCGACGAGTACGAGCTCCAGTTCGCCGACATCTTCGACCAGATCAACGCCTTCGCAGCCGGCAAGCCGATCAACGTTGTAAACCCTAAGGTTTAAGCGACACCCTCGACGATGCGGAAGTCGCGCTCGACCGCATCGCCGAGCACTTTGAGCGCCTCCTTGTATTCCGGCGAGTCGTGCGCGGCCTGCGCCCTGTCGAGGCTGTCGAACTCGACCATCACCACGCGCTCGTTCATTCCCTTCTCGTAGACCTTCGCCGGCATGCCGCGCACCACGAAGCGGCCGCCGAGCTTCGGGATCGCCGGGCCGGCGAGCTTGGCGTAGGCGCCCCATCGCTCGGCGTCGTTGATCTTGCGGTAGGTGACGATCCAATAGGCTTTTGCCATGGTTTCCTCCCGGATGAACGAGGGCGCATCCTTGCATGGACGCGCCCTCGGGTGAAGCGCGGTCAGCGGTCCTTGTTGCGGTTCGCGATGTTCTTGGCGTCGCCGTAGCCCTTCTGCAGCTTGCCTTCGGCCTGGTTCGCCATGCCTTTGGCCTGCTCCTTGCGGTTGCCGATGAGCCCGCCGAGCTTCTCGCGTGCCTTGCCGACCATGTCCTTCATGTGGCCCTTCGCCTGATCCTTGTTCATAGGCATCTCCAGTTGCGGACGATGGTGTCCGCGAGCCATGGAGCAGGCGCCGTGCCTGAACTCAGCCTTTCGGCCTGGTCCAGCTCTCCGACCATGCGAGGCAGCAGCTCGAAGACGGCTTGCCGAAGCGTTCCTGCGGGAACACCTTGGCACGCGAGGCTTCGCCGTTGACCGAGAGCTGCGCGCCGCGCGCGGGGATGAAGGTGCTGTAGACGCCGAGCGGACGCTGCATCGCGCCCGGCGGCATGGTGAGGATGAACGGCCGCATCAGGTCCCACCAGGAAAGGACGATCGCGTCGTCGTCGGTGGTGATTCGCTCCTCGACGGTCGCGAGCGAAATGCCGGTGCGCGCGAACTCGGCGTCGATGATCGGCAGCGACTCGTCGGCGAAGGGCTGGTGCAGCAGGACTTCGATCGTGCGCTGCAGATAGCGCGCGACGCCGGCATTGTCGGCGTAGATCACCGGCCCTCCATCCACCAGCGGGCTCTCGATGAAGAGGGCATGTCCCTGTCCCGCGGGCGACCACAGCACGCGCCAGTGGCTCACGCGGTCGGTCATCGTCTTGCCGCCGTCGTTCGACAGGCGGATGAAGGAATTCTCCCCGGTCATCACCACGTCATGCGGATCGACCATCTGCGCGTCGGCCATTAGGGTTGTCCTGGAAATTGTTTGGCGGCGGGATCGATGTGGGACCAGGGGCGTGCCATCTCGGTCCAGATGTGCGTGCCGATCTTCAATCCCGATGAATCGTCCAGCGTGCCGGCGCGCACGCCGAGCGTCTCCGGCGTGGTCTCGCGATGGCTGTAGATCGGCGAGCCGCAGTCGCCGCAGAAGTAGCGGATCAGATTGCGCCCGCTGTCGGCCTTGCTGATGAAGCGCTTCGGCGTCCCGCGGGTGAGCTTGAAGCCCTCGCGCGGCACGAACGCCGCCACCGTGCCGTGCGATCCCGAGGCCTGCTGGCAGTGGATGCAGTGACAGGCGCGCAGCTCGTTGATCGGTGCGCTGATCGTGTATCTGATGGCGCCGCAAAGGCAGCCGCCGGTATGAGCCATGGCTCGCCTCCTCCTTTAGTGTCCGGCTACGATACGACAATGCGCTGGCTTTGCGTGCTCCTGGTTGTGATGGTGGAAACCGCCTGGGCCCAGTACCCGGCGAAGGCGGTGCGCATGGTGGTGGGGTTCGCGCCGGGCGGCGGCACCGACATCATCGCGCGCCTGCTGGCGCAGAAGCTCGGCGAGCGCTGGGGCCAGGCGGTGGTGGTCGACAACCGGCTGGGCGCTTCCGGCAACATCGCCGCCGATCTGGTGGCGAAGAGCGCAGCCGACGGCTACACGCTGCTCATGGCGTTCTCGTCGCACGCCAGCAACGCGGCGCTCTCGAAGCTGCCCTTCGACATCAACAGGGATTTCAGTTCGATTTCGCTCGTTGGTTCCGGACCGGCGGTGGTGCTGGCGAATCCGGCGCTGCCGGCGAAAACGCTCGGCGAGCTCATCGCCTACGCCAAAGCGCATCCCGGCGCGATCAAGTATGGCTCCTCAGGCATCGGTACGCCGGTGCATCTTGCGGGCGAGCTCATGCAGCAGCTCACCGGAATCCAGATGGTGCACGTGCCGTACAAGGGCATCGCGCCGGCGATGACCGCGATCCTCGCCGGTGACATCCAGCTCACCTACGCGACGCCGATCTCCGCTTATGCGCACTTGAAGAGCGGCCGGCTGACCGCGCTCGCGGTGGCCGGTCCCGCGCGCTTCCCGACGCTGCCTGATGTTCCGACCGCGGCGGAAGCCGGCCTTGCCGGCTACGAGATCGATTTCTGGTACGCGCTCCTCGGGCCCGGCGGCATGGCGCGCTCGCTCGTCGAGCGCATCCAGCGCGATGCGGCCGCCGTGCTGTTGGCACCGGAAATGCGCGAGAGCCTGCTGGCGCAGGGATGCATCGCGGTTGGAGGCAAGCCGGAGGAGCTGACGGCGCTAATCAAGAACGAGTACGCGCTCTGGTCGCGCGTCGTTCAGGCCGGCGGCGTCAAAGTCGACTGAGCCTGGCGGGGCGCACCGGCCGCACCTTCGGCGGTGGCAGGAAAAAAGTCGGACGAATGAGCGGTGGCCGGCGCGCCGGGAAGAATGCGACTGCCGGGTAATAGGTATTCGCCACATCGGTGGCGGGCGCGGGGGGCGTCGCCTGCTTCATCGCCATCAGCCACTGGCGCTGCAACCACTCGGTCTCCGCCATGTCGAGCCGGCGATTGACGTCGATCGCCTGCGTAATCGAGGGATCGGGCGCGTAGTTCGAGATGCGGTCGGGCACCGTCGCCGCGTTGGCCGCATTCGGCGGCGGTGTGTTCGAGTAGTTGACCACGCCCTTCGCGTCCACCCATTTGTAGGTTTCGGCGTGCGCCAGCGGCGCGGAGAGAGCGATGAGAACGACCGCGGTGCGGACCATTGGCGGAGCTTACTCCCAGGCTCCTGACAAAGGCCTTGCGGAAATCGGGGTCGGACCCTGCAGGGGTCTGACCCCGGTTTTTACTGCACTTTGCGGATCATGCGGTCGGGCGTGAGCTCGACGCGAGTGCCTTTTTGGAACTCGTTGCTGTCCGTGTCGACGTATTGGATGTCGCCGCCGGCGTCCATCTTGATCGGGCGCCGGTCGCGGTGCCGCCGCTCACGGACGACATCGCGGGCGTCAACATGACCGACTGCACCCAGCCGAAGCCGGGTCGGTAGGTCGTCGCCTGCGGCACGATTGGCGCGGCGTGCGGATCCATGGCCGGCGCGTAATAGGGCTGGCCGCAGCCCGCCAGGGCAGCGACGGCTAGAAGCGAAAGGGATGCTGCGAGAGTTTTCATCGGCTTCCTCCAGTGGTGGGTAACCGGAAGAGCCGTAGCAATCCTCGCGCCTAGAATTCCCTGCCGAGCTTGCGATCGAGCGAGTAGCGCCCGCCGCCGCCGAAGACGAAGGCGAGGCAGACGAGGAAGAGGACCAGCGCGAACTCCGTTCCCCGCGAGGTCCAGAAATAGCCGTTGGGCATCTGGATGGCGACGACGATGACGCCGAGCTCGATCGCCATCATGAAGGCGACCACGCGCGTGCCCAGGCCGAGCGCGAGCAGGATCATGCCGAGAGCAGCGCCACCACCCAGGCCCAGAAGAGCGGCGGATAGAAGCCGGTCTTCAGCACGTTGCCCGCCGCGATGCGTGTCGCGCCGTCGGCAAAGACCTTTTCGTAGCCGCTCGGCAGGATGAGGAGCGCGAACCAGACGCGGGCGAGGGCGTAGCCGATGGGCGGCAGCCGCGCCTCGATCGATTTCTGCAGCGCGTAGCGCCCGGCGCCGCCGATCGCCACCGCGATGAGCATGCCGAGGAGGAACGTGTGGTACTGCACGCCGCCGCGCGTCCACAGCCAGCCCTTGCCGATGTTGGCGACGATGATCATCAGGACATCGAGGATCAGGAGCAGCGCGACCGGCCGCACCAGGATGCCGAGCGCGAGCGCCAGGCCCCCGGCGAGCTCGAGCACGCCGATCCCGTAGCCCAGCGCGCTGCCGGCGCCGCCGAAGAAGAGCTTCAGCACGCCATGCGGCACGAAAATCGCGCCGGTCGCGACGCGGATCAGCGTGTAGGCGTAAGGCTCGAGCGGCCGGTAGAGCCGCTCGCCGAAGGGAAGGATTGGTCTCAATCGAAGCTGACGATCTCCACCCAGTTCGACCCTTTGCCGGTCGGATACTTGCCGACGAGCCTGAGCGCGCCGCTCGAGCCGTCGATCGCATACGAGGAGAGGGTCGCGGACTGCTCGCCCGAGACGACCATGGTGCGCCCGGTCGGATCGATGCGGAAGCCGCGCGGCTGCTTCTCGGTCGGCGTGCTGCCGATGTAGCTGAGCTTGCCGGTGGCGCCGTCCACGCTCAGCGCGTTGATGGTGCTGCTGGTGCGCTCGGCGGCGTAGAGGAAGCGGCCGTTCGGCGTGAGGTGCAGGTCGGAGGCCCAGATGTCGTTGTCGACATTGCGGCCGGGCGAGGGCCGCGGCGCGCCGGGTTGCAGCTTGCTATCCGCCGGTAGCGCGGAGACCGAGCCCGCTTCGGACAGGAGCCCGCTCTTGGCATCCAGTGCGAGCGTGGTCACCGTCGCCGTGAGCTCGTTCAGCAGGTAGACGAAGCGGTTGTCGGCCGACACGATGAGGTGGCGCGGGCCGCTACCCGCCTTCATCTGCAGAAGCGGCGGCGTGTTCGACGCCAGGCGCCCGCTCTTCTCGTCGAACAGGAACTGGAACACCTGGTCGGTGCCCAGGTGCGGCACGAAGACGAAGCGGTTGCTGTTGTCGGTGCGGATGGCGTGCGCGTTGCGCGCCGTGGGAATCACCTGCTGCGGCTCGCCGACGCGGCCGTCCGCGCCCATCGGGTTCACGCTCACGAGATGGCCACCGTAGGATGCGCCGAGCAGATAGCGTCCAGTGCGCTCGAGATGGATGTAGGGGAAGCTTTCCGCGAGCGGCCCGGTGCCGACGAGCTTGAGCGCGCCGGTGCCGCGGTCGATGGTGTAGGTGTACGCCGAGAACGGCTTCGAGCGCACCGCCGCGACCAGGAAGCGCTTGTCCGCGCTCACCGTCATCGGCATCACCGGCTTCTCGGCCTTGAAGCGCTCGCCCGGCTTGAGCGAGCCGTCGCGCTGCAGCGTGTACATGCCGATGTCGCCATCTTCGGCGTTCGAGACGTAGACGAATGTGGCGCTCATCGCCGGCCCGCTAAGCGCGCACAGGACTGCGGCGGCGAATGCCGCCATCTTCCGCGAAACCATGCTGATTCCTCCCCGCCGACATTGGCGGGGACAACGATACCTAGTCGGGGACGATGTCGCCAGCGTTGGTCAGCAGGACGTTGTCGCCGACCTTGAACTCGGGCTTGTCGAGGTCGCGGAGCTGCAGGCTGCCGTCGGGCATGCGCACGCCGACCCTGTACATGGGCCGGCCGGACGGTGTACCCGGTGCCGACCCGCCCGCGGCTGCCGAGCGCTCGCGCACCAGCTCGACCTCGGTCACGCTCTCGACGACGCCGTAGCCGGGCTTCATGTCCTCGGTCCTGATGGGGGCGACCTTCGGCTCCTGCACCGCGGGATCGCTCTGCGCAAAGGCGCCGCTGGCACCAAGGGCGAGCACAAGGGCGGCGAGGATCTTCACCTCAATCGGACAGCCGCGGCGCATTTTGGGTTCCGGCACGGCTATCATCCCTCGCGCGAGGAGAACTATGGACAGACCCAGGATTTTCGGCAATTTCATCAACGGCGCCTGGACCGAGGGCACGGGCGAATACGCGAACACCAACCCGTCCGACACGCGCGACGTCATCGGGCGCTACGCCCGCGCGACCGAAAAGCAGGCCACCGACGCGATCGGCGCCGCGCAAGCCGCCTTTCCCGGCTGGTCGGTGAGCACGCCGCAGCAGCGCTTCGACGCGCTGGATTCGATCGGCAGCGAAATCCTCAACCGCAAGGCCGAGCTCGGCGACCTGCTGGCGCGCGAAGAAGGCAAGACGCTGCCCGAGGCCACCGGCGAAGTGATCCGCGCCGCGTACATCTTCAAGTTCTTCGCCGGCGAGGCGCTGCGCATCCCGGGCGAGATCGTGCAGTCGGTGCGTCCCGGCGTCGGCGTCGAGATCACGCGCGAGGCGCTCGGCGTGGTCTCGATCGTCACGCCGTGGAACTTCCCGATCGCGATTCCGGCGTGGAAGATCGCGCCGGCGCTCTGCTACGGCAACACCGTGGTGTTCAAGCCCGCCGAGCTCGTCCCCGGCAGCGCCTGGGCGCTCACTGAAATCATCAGCCGCGCCGGCCTGCCCGCGGGCGTCTTCAACCTGGTGATGGGCAGGAGCGCCGAGATCGGCGACACGCTCCTCAACCATCCACGCATCGCCGCGATTACTTTCACCGGCTCGCAGGCGATCGGGCGCAAGGTGGCGCAGGCCGCGGTCGGCGGCCTGAAGAAATTCCAGCTCGAGATGGGCGGCAAGAACCCGCTGGTGGTGCTCGACGACGCCAATCTCGATGTCGCCGTCAACTGCGCGGTCCAGGGTGGTTTCTTCTCCACCGGCCAGCGCTGCACCGCCTCGTCCAAGGTGATCGCCACGCAAGGCATTCACGACCGCTTCATCGGCGCGGTGATCGAGAAGATGAAGGGGCTCAAGATCGACGACGCGCGCAAGAAAGGCACCGATATCGGCCCGGTCGTGGATGAGCGCCAGTTGGCGCAGAACCTCGATTACCTGAGCATCGGCCAGAAAGAAGGCGGCCGTCTCGCCTATGGCGGGAACCGTGTGGAGCGGACCCCCGATGGCCAGCCCGGCTACTTCATGATGCCGGCGCTGTTCACCGATACCACGCCGGGCATGCGCATCAACCGCGAAGAAATTTTCGGGCCGGTGGTCAGCGTGCTGCGTGCCACGGATTACGAGGAAGCGCTCGCCTGGGCAAACGACACCGAGATGGGACTCTCGTCGGGCATCTGCACCACCTCGCTCAAGCACGCGACGCATTACAAGCGCCACGCGCAGGCGGGCATGGTGATGGTCAACCTGCCGACCGCGGGCGTCGACTACCACGTGCCCTTCGGCGGGCGCAAAGGCTCGAGCTACGGCCCGCGCGAGCAGGGGCGCTACGCCGCCGAGTTCTACACCACGGTCAAGACCGCCTACACGCTGCCGTGATCGCTCCCAGACTGAGAAAGGCCCTCGCCGGCATCTCCGGCATTCTTGTCACGCCGTTCGATGCGCAGGACCGGCTCGCGCCCGCGAGGCTCAAGCCGATCGTCGAGCGCGCCGTGCGCGCCGGCGTGCACGCGCTGGTGGCGAACGGCAACACCAGCGAGTTCTACGGCCTCACCACCAAGGAAGCGGAAACGATGGTGCATGCCGCGGCCGAGCACAATGCCAAGCGCGCCGTGCTGATCGGCGGCGTCGGACGCAGCATCCACGATGCGATCGCGCTGACGAAGGCCTCGCGCGACGCGGGCGCCGAAGCGCTGATGGTGCACCAGCCGCCCGATCCGTTCGTCTCGCCGCGCGGCGTGGTGAGCTACGTGCAGCGCATCGCCGACGCGGGCGGCGGGCTGCCGATCATGCTTTATCTACGCAACGACGGCATTGGGCTCGATGCGATCGAGAAGCTCTGCGCCGTTCCCGGCGTCGCCGGCGTGAAGTGGGCCTGCCCGACGCCGCTCAAGCTCGCCGACGCGATCCGGCGCTGCAGTCCCGACATCGTCTGGGTCGACGGCCTCGCCGAGCCGTGGGCGCCGCCGTTCTATGCCGTGGGCGCGCGGGGCTTCACTTCCGGCCTCATCAACGTCTGGCCCGAGCATTCGGTCGCGATTCACGCCGCGCTCGATGCGAACGACTATGAGCGCGCGCGAAAATTGATCCAGGTGATGGCGCCGTTCGAGGAGCTGCGCGCCGAAGAGCAGAACGGCACCAACGTCACGGTGGTGAAGGCGGCGCTGCAGCTGATCGGCGAGGATTGCGGTGCGACGCGTCCGCCGTCGGCGTGGCCGCTGACGGAAGCGCAGCAGCAGCGGTTGCGCAAGGTGCTGGCCGCGTGGGGCGTGCGCAGCGCGGTCGCCGAGCTTTCAAAATAATTACGGACGTTGTCCGGAATTCAGCGTGCCTTCGGGCGCGAGGCACGCGGCCAGCGTCACCGCGTTGATATCGCGGTGCTCGGTCCAGCTCGCGGCCGCCTGGTGCGCGGGCTCGAGCCAGAAGTCCTCCAGCCTTGCCGCGAGCGGCACGAAGGCGACCAGCCGGTTGGTATTAAGTTGTTCTACGGCATGCAGCCCCAGAGCGAGGCCGAGCTCGCGGAAGGCGAGTCGCCGCGCCGCCGGCGAACCAAGCCCAATCGAGCGCGCCGCGGCGGCCACGCTGATCTCGGCATCCGCGAGCACCTGGGCGAGGAGCGGCTCGACTCCCAGGCGCGCGAGGCCGAGCGCGTCGAGGAGCAGGCCGCCGGCGCCGAGCGGATCGTCGGTGGCCCAGCGCCGGCCTTCGCACATGCGCGCGAGCTCGCGCGTCTCGCGCTCGAGTCCGAGCGTTGCCGTCGCCACCAGGCCGTCGAGCGGATCGTGCATCCCCATCGACGGCACGAGCGGCCGCGAAAGATCGATACTCATTTTCCAGTAAAGCCGCGTCGGCGCGCCCGGCGGGTAGGCGAAAGCGCGATGCGCCGCCTGCGCCAGCTCGAGCGCCCAGCGGTGATAGCGCTCCTCGCCCGTGACCCGCGCAGTGCGCTCGAGCGCGTGCAGCCACTTGGTAAGGTAGTGGTAGTACTGGCCGTCGCGCTCCCATTCCAGCTCGGGGTCGAAGGGCTCGTCGGGCGCGCGCTCGGGTAGCGGCTTGCCGATGCGCAGGCCGCGCGCGGTCGGATGCTGCGGATCGCGGCTCACGCCGAGCACCTCGTGGACCTGTTGCACCAGTCGCTGGGCGAGATCGACGCGGCCTAGGCCGAGCCAGGTGTAGACGGCGAAGGCGTCGGTCCAAAGATAACGCCGCGGCTTCGCCGCCGACGTGAGCCCCGTCCTGACGGCGAATTCGTCGAGGATTGCTGCGGCGCGGACGTGGCACGCCGGCACGTCCATTGCGGCGGTGCTCTCAGGAGGTGACTTGGC
>VBCP01000603.1 GCA_005888925.1 Betaproteobacteria bacterium
ATGCTCGATGCGATGCGCGAGATCGGCGTCGAGAAGTGTCGCGGCGTCGTCGACATCGACGAGAGCGCGCCGGACAGCGAGCTCGAGCGCCTGCACCGCGCCGGGGTGCGCGGCGTACGGGTGAACGTAAATCCGATCAAACCGGCGGAGCCCGGCTACTCGCGCATCATGCTGCCGAGAATCCAAACGCTGGACGCGCGTTGCGCCGAGCTCGGCTGGATGCTCGACTTCCTCACGCCGGGCTGGCTCACGCGCGAGCTGCTCCCGGTGTTCGAGCGCCTGAAGGCGCCGTTCTCGGTCGCGCACATGGGCATGTTCCTAGCCAAACATGGGGCGCAGCAGCCCGGATTCCGCGATTTCCTGGCGTTCGTCGCGGGCAAAGACTCCTGCTGGGTGAAGCTCACCGGCGTCTATCGCATTTCGACCGCGCCGGGCTTCGCCGACGCCGCGGCGCTCGCGCGCGCGCTGATCGAGGCCGCGCCCTCGCAGCTAATCTGGGGCAGCGATTACCCGCACCTGTCGTTCGCCGACAAGGTGTCATCGATGGAGCTCTACCGGCTGCTCGAGAAGTGGGCGCCCGACGAGGCGACTCGGCGCCGCATCCTGGTCGACAATCCCGCGCGCTGTTTCGGCTTTTAGACCGAGGCCAGCTACTTGTGCCGCAGATCGAGCTCGATGAATGTCGGCATTCGACCCAAAGCGGTCATTCAGAGCTAGACGTTTCAGCAGCCCCGTCGGAAAGCGAACCGGGCCGAGACATAAAGATCAGAGGTCATTCATCGATCGTCGCGGGCAGCTTCGGACTGAATTTCCTATCCGCCGGGTGAGGCGGGCCTAGAATGGCCGACTCGCCACTCGCGGCGGGGCAAAGGGAGATCATGAGAAAACTCGTCACTGCATCACTCAGTGCAGCTGCGCTCGTCTTTTCGAGCTTGATGGTGGGCGGCGCGATCGCGCAGGACAAGAAGGCGAACAAGGGCGCTCCGAAGGCCGTAATCAAGGTGATGGCGGAAAACGCCAAAGTGACCGCGACCGAGACCACCTACGCGCCGGGCGCCGAGAGCAACACGTCCAGGGCCGAGATCCGTGTCGTGCGCGCGCTGTCGGGCGGTACGCTGCAGCGCACATACGCCGACGGCAAGAAAGAACAGGTCGTCTACAAGACCGGCGATGTGAGGATCAACGAGCCGGGACCGGCGTACGCGACGAAGAACATCGGCAAGACCGAGGTCAAGCTTTATGTCGTGCGGTTGAAGTAGCTCAAGCTCGCCTTCCCTCGACGGGACATAAGCGCCAATGTGCGCCACTGCCCGCGGCCGATAGCGCAGTCGCTACTGCTGCGCGACAACGAGGTGATTGAGTAGAGTCTGCGAATGTCCGCTTCTGGCCCGTGAGCGGACACTCCAATTTCTAGCTAGAAGGTCTGTCCCAACACGCGTTCACGAAAGTAGAATAAATCTCGTACCAGGACACGCAAGGAGGGGCTCCAATGCAAACGCAAGAT
This sequence comes from Betaproteobacteria bacterium, assembly GCA_005888925.1. Classification (GTDB taxonomy): domain Bacteria; phylum Pseudomonadota; class Gammaproteobacteria; order Burkholderiales; family SG8-39; genus SCGC-AG-212-J23. Next base: position 1,505 of record VBCP01000603.1, read on the forward strand.
TCGCTAATGCGGCAAGGCGCAGTAACAATGGTGGTCGGAGCGCTAATCTTTCTTCTATATGCGATCGTCTTTTGCTTCCGAGCCTTTTCCGGTGGCGGCTTCGAGATAGGAGTCTCGACTCTGAATGGCGTAAGCACGGAGCAGCTCAACACACTTAACCCGGCGATCATGGCCTACATTACGCACCTCCACGTGGCCACCGCAGCATTCATTGCGGCAACCGCCATCGCCGTGATCGGACTAGCGTGGTATGGGGTGCGCGCCGGTGCCTGGTGGGCGTGGATAACTGCGTTGATTTCCCCGGTCGTAGGCTTAGCAGTCGCGCTTCCGATGCACTACATGGGAATGTTCGAATTCAATTGGGTAAGCCATCTTGGGCCGATATACCTAGGCACATTGATATTTGTCGTTGGAGCCGTGATGGCGCTGGTGGCCTTGATGCGCAAGACGCCAACATAAAAGGCCGCGATTTCGCCGTGATCGAATGAGGGCCGCGGCTTATATTTGATGAATGCGGCAATAGGCGAACGTCCGCTCTTGGCCGTAAGCAGACATTGATGCCTTACTTATGCCGCGGGTCGAGCGCGTCGCGCAGGCCGTCGCCGAGCAGGTTGAAGGACAGCACTAGCAGGAAGATAGAGACGCCGGGCCAGATCGCCATCCACGGCGCCTGGTCGACGTAGTTGCGAGCGGTGTTCAGCATGCTGCCCCAGCTCGGCGCCGGCGGCTGTTGGCCCAAACCCAAGAAGGAAAGGCTCGCCTCCGCGATCACCGCGGCGGCGATGGCGAGCGTCGCCTGGACGATGAGCGGCGCGACGATGTTCGGAAAGATGTGGCGTAGCGCGATGCGCCAGTGCGGGTTGCCAAGGGCGCGCGCCGCTTCGACGTAGTCCTCGGCCTTCGCGGCCAGCACCTGCGCGCGCGTGAGGCGGATGAAGATCGGCGTCGCCGAGATGCCGATCGCGATCATGGCGTTGGTGAGGCTCGGGCCGAGGAAGGCGGCGAGCGCGATGGCGAGGATCAGGAACGGGCAGGCGAGCATGGCATCGGTGATGCGCGAGATGAGCGCGTCCACCCAGCGGCCCAGATAGCCGGCGAGCATGCCGATCGGCACGCCGAGCGCCATCGAGATCGATACCGAGACCACGCCGGCGAGGATCGAGGCGCGCGTGCCCCAGATGATGCGCGAGAGCACGTCGCGGCCAAGCTCGTCGGCGCCGAACAAATAAGCAGCGCTCGGCGCCTGGCGCACCGCGCTCCAGCTCGTCGCGACGGGATCGTAGGGCGCGATCCAAGGGGCGAGGAGCGCCAGCAGCACGAAGAAGAGCACCACGCCGAGGCCGAACATCGCGCCGCCGCGTCGTAGGAGCCGCCGCCAGGCGCGACGCCGAGGAGTGACCTCGATCTGCTGGTAGACGACGGCGGCCATCAGTGGCGCATCCGCGGGTTGACGAAGTAATACGCGAGGTCCGCGAGCAGGTTGAGCGTGATGTAGACGGTCGCGGTGAAAAGCACGACCCCCTGCACGACGGAATAGTCGCGGTTGAACACCGCGTCGACGATGAGCTTGCCGAAGCCCGGGATGGTGAACACCTGCTCGGTCAGCACGGCGCCGCCCAGCAGCTCGCCCAGGCCCAACGCGCCGAGCGTGATCACCGGGATGAGGGCGTTGCGCAGCGCGTGCTTCAGCACCACGACGCGCTCGTCCAGCCCCTTCGCGCGCGCCGTGCGCACGTAGTCGGAGGAAAGGACCTGAAGCATGGCGCTGCGTGTGTGACGCATGAGGACGGCGGCGAAGGCGTTGCCGAGGACGAAGGCCGGCATGATCATCGCCGCGAGATTGGCCTTCAGGTCCTCGAACGGGCTTACATACCCCGACGCGGGCAGCCAGCCGAGCTGCACGGCAAAAAACAGGATCAGCAGGATGCCGAGCCAGAAGTTCGGCGTGGAAAGGCCCCAGAGCGCGAACACGTTGGCGCCGTAGTCCCACCACGTGTCCTTCTTCACCGCCGAGATCACGCCGGCGGTGATGCCGATGACGAGCGCGATCACGATCGCCATCGCTGCGAGCTGGATCGTGACCGGCAGCTTCTCGAGGATCAGCTCGGTCACCGGCTTCTGGATTCGCACCGAGTCGCCGAGGTCGCCGTGCAATACCCCTGAGAGCCAGTACCAGTAGCGCACCGGGAGCGGCTCGTCGAGATGGAACTTGGCGCGCAGGAAGGCGACCACGTTCGGGTCGCGGTCCTCGCCGGCGAGCGCGATCGCCGGATCGCCGGGAAGGAGCTGCTGCAGCCCGAAGATCAGCACCGAGACGAAGAACAGCGTCGGGACGATCAGCGCCAGGCGCTGCAGCAGGTAGTTCAGCATTTCACTTCATCTGCAGGCCCTGCACGCGCACCAGGCCATCGGGAACCGTGCGCAGGCCGGTGAGCTTGGCGGTGTGCGCCCACAGCCAGTTGCGGTGGTACAGGTAGATGATCGGGCGGTCCTTCGCCACCGCCTGAGCGATCTTGTCGTAGGCAGCGGCGCGCTGCACGGGGTCGAGCGAGGTGCGCGACTGGTCGATCAGCTTCTCGACGTCCTCCTTGCAGTAGCCGGCATAGTTGGTCGGGCCTTTGCACGCGAGCATCGTGTGCAGGTTGCCGTCGGGATCGGCGCGCCCGCTCCAGGCGAGCACGTAGGCTTCGAACTGCCCCTTGTCGGCGAGGTTGAGCGAGGTGGCGAACTCGGTCGCCTGGATCCTGATGTCGAAGCCCGCGTCCTTCGCCATCGCCTGCACGACCTGCGCGATGCGCTGCGCATCCGACGTGGTCGGCGTCATCAGCGTGAAGCTCGGGTTCGGCACGCCGGCCTCGCGGAGCAGCTGCTTCGCACGCTCGACGTTGCGCTTCGGGATCGGCGCGCTCTTGCCGTAGTAGCGGTTGGTGGGCGCCACCCACTGGTTGCCGGCCTGCGCCTCGCCTTCCATCGCCACTTTTACGATCGCGTCCCGGTCGAGCGAGAGCTCGAACGCCTCTCTGACGCGAGCGTCTTTGCCCAGTGGGTTTTTTTGTGCCAGGTCGCTCTTGCCGACGTTGATGGTGATGCCCTGGTAGCCGATCTCGACGATCTTGTCGATCTTGAAACGGCTGTCGCTCTTCAGGCTCGGCAC
>VBCP01000134.1 GCA_005888925.1 Betaproteobacteria bacterium
CTGCACGATCTCGCGGCTGGTGGTGCCGCGCACGATCGAGTCGTCGACCAGCAGCACGTTCTTGCCGGCGAACTCCATCGCCATCGGGTTCAGCTTCTGGCGCACCGAGCGCTTGCGCACCGCCTGGCCGGGCATGATGAACGTGCGGCCGATGTACCGGTTCTTCACGAACCCCTCGCGATAGGGCACGCCGAGCCCCGCGGCGAGCTGCAACGCGGACGGGCGGCTCGAATCCGGGATCGGAATGACGACGTCCACTTCCAGATGCCGGTACTGCCGCCGGATCTTCTCCGCGAGCTTCTCGCCCATATTCAGGCGCGTCTCGTAGACCGAAGCGCCGTCGATCAGCGAATCGGGGCGCGCCAGGTACACGTATTCGAAGATGCAGGGGTTGAGGCTCGCGTGCGGCGTGCACTGCTGGCTGTGGAAGCCCCCCTCCTCGTCGATGAACACCGCTTCGCCCGGCCCGATGTCGCGCAGCAGGCGAAAGCCCAGCGCGTCGACCGCCACGGATTCCGAGGCCACCATGTATTCCGTGCCGGCTTCGGTCTCGTTGTAGCCGATCACGGCCGGCCGGATGCCGAAGGGATCGCGGAACGCGAGCACGCCGTAACCGGCGATCATCGCCACCACCGCGTAGGCGCCCTTCACGCGCCGGTGGACGTTCGCCACGGCGGTGAAGATCGTCTGCGGCTCTAGGCGCAGCTTGACCGAGGCCTGCTCGAGCTCGTGCGCCAGCACGTTCACCAGCACCTCCGAATCCGAGCCAGTGTTGATGTGCCGCAGGTCGGTGCGGAACATCTCGTCCTTCAGCTGCTCGGAATTGGTCAGGTTGCCGTTGTGGCCGAGCACGATGCCGAAGGGCGAGTTGACGTAGAAGGGCTGCGCTTCGGCCGAGCTGAAGGCCGAGCCCGCCGTCGGATAGCGGCAGTGCGCGATGCCCATGTTCCCGGGCAGCGAGCGCATGTTGCGCGTGCGGAACACGTCGCGCACCATGCCCGGCGCCTTGTGCATGTGAAAGGAGTTGCGCTCGGCCGTGACGATGCCCGCGGCGTCCTGCCCGCGATGCTGCAGCAGCAGCAGCCCGTCGTACAACAGCTGATTGACGGGGGATTGCGCGACGATTCCGAGGATGCCGCACATGGGAGCGATTTTCCCCTGTGGTTAAGGGCTAATTATATTTCAAGCGCTGCGCGAAGGCCGGCGGCAGCCAGGGCTTGAGCGCGGTGGCAGCCGCGGCAAGCTGCGCGCCGGCGAGCGAATCCTTCCAGGCCGCTTTCTGCGGCAGGCTGGTGAATCCCGCGGCGATCGCCGCCGCGAGCACGATCAGCAGCGCGCGCAGCAGGCCGAAGAGCGCGCCGAGCAGGCGATCGAGGCCGCCGAGGCCCGCGGCGTGCAACACCTTGGCGAGCCAGACTGCACCGAGCGTGGTCACCACGAGCGTCAGCAGGAAAATGGCGACGAAGGCGACGAGGCTCCGATATTCCGGCCGCGAGATCGACGCCGGCAGCTGCTCGGCGAGCGGCGCGGCGAAAAGATTCGCGGCGAGGAAGGCGATCACCCAGCCGGCGAGCGACATGATCTCGCGCACGAGGCCGCGCCAGATGCCCCAGCCGATCGACAGCGCCAGCACGCCGAGGACGGCGTAATCGAGCCAGGTCATTCCGCTTTCGCAGTCACTGCGCCTGGCTTCAGGCCGAGCTCCTTCAGCTTGCCGAGCGCCTCCGCCGCCGCCTCGCGGCTCGTGAACGGACCCGCGCGCACGCGCGTCAGGTTGCCCTGCAGCGGCTCGGTGTAGTACGGCAGCTTTGCGCCCGACAGCTTGGCGATCACGGCCTCGGGATGCGCGAAGGCGCCGACCTGGATCGTGTATTCGCCCGCGGCGGCCTGCGGCGCGGGCTCGGCCTTGGCTGCGGGCTTCGGCGCGGGCTTGGGAGCGAAAGCCGGCGCGTCGTTTTCGCCGGGAATCCGCACGCTCACTGGCGCAAGCGTGCTCTTCGGCTCGGGATCGAACACCATCGGCAGCACGATCACCGCCAGGAGCACGAGCGCGACGGCGCCCACCAGCCTTCTGCGTCCCCTGCGCTTCAGCGTTTCGACGTCTTGTTGTTCTTCAGCCATTCCATCACTTCGCCGACGGTCAGAAAGGAGCCGAACACGACGATCTTATCATTCTCCATTCCACCGCTCCGGATACGTGCGCCGCCAGTTCAGCGGCCGTCGCGGCGCGCGGCCCGTCGAGCGAAGCGAGATGCCAGCGCGTGATGCGCGGCGCGAGCGTGCGCAGCACGCCGGCGCTGTCCTTGTCGCGCAGCATGCCGCAGACCGCGATGGTCTCCGATGCGAATCCGGAAGAGGCGAGATTGTCAGCGAGCACCTGCGCGGCCTGCGGGTTGTGCGCCACGTCGAGGATCACCTGCGGCCGGCCGGGCAGCACCTGGAAGCGCGCCGGCAGCGTCACTTCGGCAAGGCCGCGCCGGATGTCCTGCATCGCCAAAGGCAGTTTGTCGCGCAGGCAGTCGAGCGCACACATTGCCGCCGCGGCGTTGCGCACCTGCACCGCGCCGCGCAGCGCCGGATGCGCAAGGCCCGAGCGCTTGCCCGATGGGCCCCAGTAGCTCCATTGCGTCTGCTCGTCCGTGTAGCCGAAATGTTTGCCCAGCAGCAGCTTCTCACCGGGCGCGGCGAGCACGGATTGTGGCGGCTGCGGCTCGGCGATCACCGCAGGCCGCGCGGCGCGGAAGATGCCGGCCTTCTCGCGCCCGATCGATTCGCGATCGGCGCCGAGGTAGTCGACATGATCGATGCCGACGCTCGTCAGCACTGCGCAGTCGGCATCGAGCGCGTTCACCGCATCGAGACGCCCGCCCAGGCCAACTTCCAGAATGGCCGCTTCGATCCCCTCCCGCGCGAAGAGCCACAACGCGGCCAGCGTGCCGTACTCGAAGTACGTGAGAGCGAGCTCGCCGCGCGCGGCCTCCACCACTTCAAACGACTCGCACAGCGCGCTGTCGGAGGCTTCGACCCCGGCGATGCGCGCGCGCTCGCTGTAGCGCACGAGGTGCGGGGACGTGTACAGCCCGGTGCGGTAGCCGCCCGCGCGCAGCATCGCTTCGAGCAGCGCGCAGCACGAGCCTTTGCCGTTCGTGCCGGCGACGGTGATCACCGGGCAGGCGAGCTCGGTGCGCATGCGCCGGTGGACAGCGGACACCCGGTCGAGCCCGAGCGCGATCGTCTTCGGATGCTGGCGCTCGATGAACTCGAGCCAGTCGGCGAGCGTTCTCAAGCGATGCTTTCCTGGTAGATGCGCCGCACCGTGTCGATGGTATCGGCATCCTCGGGCCGCTTGTCGGGCCGGTAGCCCTTGACCCGCGCGAAGCGCAGCGCGAGTCCACCGGGATACTGCGAGCTTTCCTGCAGGTCGTTGAAGGCGATCTCGACGACGAGCTCGGGGCGCAGACGCACGGTCCACTCGTCACGATTGATCTCGCGCTTGAGGAATTCCTGCGTCTGCCACGCGAGCGTGGCGTCAGTCAGCCCCTTGAACGTTTTGCCCAGCATGACGAAGGAGCCCGTCGCCGGGTCGCGCGCGCCGAGATGCAGGTTCGACAGCCAGCCGCGGCGCCGGCCGTGGCCCCATTCCGCCGCAAGCACCACCAGGTCTAGCGTGCGCGCGCGCTTCACCTTGAGCCAGCCCGCGCCGCGCCGCCCGGCTTCGTAAGGCGCGTCGAGCGCCTTCGCCATCACTCCCTCGTGGCCCGCGGCGAGCGCCTCCTGGTAGAAGCGCTCGGCCTCGTCGGCATCATTGGTAATCAGGGCAGGGGTCACCAACGCGGGGGGCAGAGCGCGTGCGAGCGCGTCGCGGCGTTCGCGCGTCGGATGGTCGAAGAGCATGTCGCCATCGATGTAAAGGCAATCGAAGAAGAATACCGATAGCGGCAATTCAGCGCGGCGCTCGGCGGCATCCTGCTGGCTGCCGAAGCGGCTCATCGTCACCGGGAATGGATGCGGCCGGCCATTGGGGCGCAGCGCGATCGCCTCGCCGTCGAGGATCAGCGAGCTCGCCGCCGCACCACGCACTGCGGCGACGATCTCAGGCACGCGCGCGGTAACCTCGTTGAGGTTGCGCGTGTAGACGCGCACGTCGGCGGCGGACTTGTGGACCTGGACGCGCGCGCCGTCGAGCTTCCATTCGATGAGCGCGGTGCCAAGCGCCGCCAGCGCAGCGTGCATGTCCTCGGCGGGCTGCGCGAGCATCGGCAGCACCGGCTGCATGAGCTGCACCGAGAACTGCGCCAGCGCGGATGCCCCGCCGGAGAGCGCCGCGGCAGCGACCGGCGCGATCACGCCGGCGAAAGCGACCGCGCGGCGAACATCGGCCGCAGGGAGCCCGGCCGCCGCCGCGACCACCTCGACCATGATCCCTTCGAGCGCGCCCTGGCGCAGCTCGCCGACGATCAGCCGCACCAGAAAACCCTGCTCTTCTGCGGTGGCTCGCTGAAACAACGCACGCAGCAGCGCCGTGCGCTGCTCCGCGGCGCCTTTGCCCTTCACTTGTTTAAGTGTCTGAAAGACGCGGTCGACGTCCTGCAGCCTGAGGCCAGGCGCGGACGCTGCCGAGGCGCGCGCGGACTGCAAGGCGGCATAGCCGACCGCCAACTTTCCCTGCCGGATGTCGCCGCTCAGGTAAGGCAGCGCGATCTCGATTTCCTCGCGCTCGAGGGGCCGCAGAAAGTCAGCCAGCTCGCGGATCTTCGCCAGGCGGCTCGAGGTTGCAGCGACCTGGTTCGAGACCCGAACCAGCTCTGCCAAGCCTGTCACGCAGTCGTGGTGGTGGTGGCTTCCGCCGGCAGCTTGAGCATCAGGGAGAGCAGCAGGTGCAGCTTGTCGCGCATCTGCCGGCGGTCGACGATCATGTCGATCGCGCCCTTCTCGAGCAGGAACTCGGCGCGCTGGAATCCTTCGGGCAGCTTCTGCCGCACGGTCTGCTCGATGACGCGCGGCCCGGCGAAGCCGATCAGCGCGCGCGGCTCGGCCAGCACCACGTCGCCGATCATCGCGAAGCTCGCCGACACGCCGCCCATCGTCGGATCGGTCAGCACCGTGATGAAAGGCAGCTTGCGCTCGGCGAGATCGGTGAGCGCGGCCGTGGTCTTGGCCATCTGCGCGAGCGACAGCGCCCCTTCCTGCATGCGCGCGCCGCCGGAGGCACAGACGCAGATGAAGGGCAGCTTCTGCTCGATCGCCACGCGCACGCCGCGCACGAAGCGCTCGCCCACCACGGAGCCCATCGAGCCGCCCATGAAATCGAACTCGAAAGCGGCGCACACCAGGCCGAGCGCCTTGATGGAGCCCTGCATCACCACCAGCGCGTCGCCCTCGGCGGTCTGCTCCTGCGCCTCGGACAGGCGCTCGGTGTAGCGGCGCGAGTCGCGGAACTTGAGCGGATCGAGCGGCAGCACCTCGGCGCCGATCTCGAAGCGGCCGTCGGCATCGAGCAGCGTATCGAGCCGCGGGCGCGCGCCGAAGCGCTCGTGGTGGCCGCACTTCGGACAGACGTTGAGGTTCTTCTCGAGGTCGGTGCTGTAGAGCACCGCGTCGCAGGCCGGGCACTTGGTCCACAGCCCTTCCGGCACGGTCTTGCGCGCAGCGCCGCCGGTGCGCTGGATCTTCGGCGGCAGGAGTTTTTGCAGCCAGCTCATTGGGTAAATGAGGCGTCGAGCGCCTCTCTGATGGGCTTGAGGAACGCCTTAACACGAGAAACGGCCTGATCGGCGGCGCCGGCTTCGATCTCCTGGATGATACGGCTGCCGATCACCACGGCGTCGGCAGTCTCGGCGACGCGGCGCGCCGATTCGGCGTCGCGGATGCCGAAGCCGACGCCGATGGGCAGGTGCGTGGCCGCGCGGATCTTCGGGATCCGGGCAGCGACGTCGGACAGGTCGAGATGCGCAGCGCCCGTCACACCCCGCAGCGATACGTAGTATAGGTAACCGCTGCCGCAGCGCGCCACGTCGTGGATGCGCTTGTCGGTGGAGGTCGGCGCGAGGAGGAAGATCGGGTCGATGTCGTGCTCCTTGGCGGCGGCCGAAAACTCGGCGCACTCTTCGGGCGGGTAGTCCACCACGATGACGCCATCGATGCCCGCCGCCTTCGCCGTCCGCAGGAACTGCGTCGTGCCCATCGCCTCGATCGGATTGGCATAGCCCATGAGCACGATCGGCGTGGTGCTGTCTGCGCGGCGAAACTCGCCCACCATGCGCAGCACGTCCGCCAAGCCCACGCCATGCTTGAGCGCGCGCTCGCCTGAGCGCTGGATCACCGGGCCGTCGGCCATCGGGTCGGAGAACGGCACGCCGAGCTCCACGATATCGGCGCCCGCCTCGACCAGCGCGCGCAGCAGCGGCACCGTGATCGACGGATGCGGGTCGCCCGCCGTGATGTAGGGAATCAGCGCCTTGCGCTTCGCCCGGCGCAGCTCCTCGAAGCGCGCGGCAATGCGCGACATCAAAACTTGATCCCAGAGCGCTCGGCGACCGTGTGCATGTCCTTGTCGCCGCGACCGGAAAGATTGACGAGCAGGATGGCGTCCTTCGGCATGCCCGGCGCCATCTTCATCGCCTGGGCGAGCGCGTGCGCCGATTCGAGCGCCGGGATGATGCCTTCCTTGCGGCACAGGTCGTGGAAGGCGCGCAGCGCGTCCTCGTCGGTCACCGCGACATACTCGGCGCGGCCGCTGTCCTTGAGCCAGGCGTGCTCGGGGCCGACGCCGGGGTAGTCGAGCCCGGCCGAGATCGAGTGCGTCTCGGTGATCTGGCCGTTGGCGTCCTGCAGGAGATACGTACGGTTGCCGTGCAGCACGCCGGGCTTGCCGGCGCAGAGCGATGCGGCATGTCTTCCGGTCTCCAGGCCTTCGCCGGCGGCCTCGACGCCGATGAGCCGCGTGGTGGTTTTGAGGTACGGGTAAAACATTCCCATTGCATTGGACCCGCCGCCGACGCAGGCGATGAGGGCGTCGGGCTGCCGGCCGCTCATCTCCTGCATTTGCGCGAGGCACTCTTCGCCGATCACCGACTGGAAGTCGCGCACCATCATCGGGTACGGATGCGGACCGGCGACGGTGCCGATGATGTAGAAAGTGCGCTCGACGTTGGTGACCCAGTCGCGCATCGCCTCGTTCAGCGCGTCCTTCAGCGTGCGCGAGCCCGACTCCACCGGGACGACCGAAGCGCCGAGCAATTTCATGCGGTAGACGTTTTGCACCTGGCGCTTCACGTCCTCCGAGCCCATGTAGACGACGCACTCCATGCCGTAGCGCGCGGCGACCGTGGCCGTCGCGACGCCATGCATGCCGGCGCCGGTCTCGGCGATGACGCGCGGCTTCTGCATGCGGCGCGCGAGCAGCGCCTGCCCGATGGTGTTGTTGATCTTGTGCGCGCCGGTATGGTTCAGGTCCTCGCGCTTGATGTAGATCTGCGCGCCGCCGCACTGCTCGGAGAGCCGGCGCGCGTGATAGATCGGACTCGGGCGGCCGACGTAGTGCTTCAGCTCGTAGCGGAATTCGGCCTCGAAATGGGGATCTTTGCGCGCGGCGGCATAGGCCTCGCGCAGCTCGTCGAGCGCGTGGCTGAGGGTCTCCGCGACGAACACGCCGCCGTAGGGTCCGAAGTGGCCGCGCTCGTCCGGGAGGTCATACATCCGCATTGCGGACCTCTGCGATGAAAGCAGCCATTTTAGCGGCGTCCTTGATGCCTTTCGCCGATTCGACGCCGCTCGAGACGTCCACGCCCCACGGGCGCACGGCGCGGATCGCCCGGGTCACGTTGCCGCGCTCGAGGCCGCCGGAAAGGATCAGCGGCTTAGCCCGCTCTGCGGGGACCAGCGACCAGTCGAAGCTCTCGCCGACGCCGCCGTATTCCGGCACGAAGCTGTCGAAAAGCCACGCGGCGGCACGCGAGAAAGGCCGCAGGTACTCCAGCGCGTCGACCCCCGGCCTCACTCGACAAGCCTTGACGAACGGCAGGCCGAACTGCGCGCAGAACTCCGGCGTCTCGTCGCCGTGAAATTGCAGCATCGCCGGGTGCACGCGGCCGATGATCTGCGCCACTTGCGCGGCATCCGGAT
>VBCP01000604.1 GCA_005888925.1 Betaproteobacteria bacterium
CACCCATGGCCCTGGTGTACTACCTCACCCCTGCCGGCAGGAACACGCTGTTCGCCAAGGAAGGCGAGACGAAGCTGCCGCTGGAATACCGGCGCCTCCTCGGGCTGATCGAATCCGAAGGCCATATCGACGTGCTCCGCGGGCGGCTGCGCCGCTTCCCCGACCGCTTGATCCACGAATGGCTGAAGGAGCTCGAGGACCTGAAAATGATCGAGTCGGCGCTGCCCGGCAAGGTCGAGGACATCACCTTCACCGGCCGCCGCCCGCCGCAGCTGCCGCCGCTCGCCGACGAGGATAGCAAGCGCCTCGCCAAGACCGCGGTGATCGCGGGCGCGACGCTGCTGCGCTCGGGCTCGTTTCTCGCGGACGAGCGCATCGCCAATCTCCCGCCGGTCGCCAAGGCGCCGGGCGAGACGGTCATCCTGCTGGTCGAAGACGACCCGGACCAGGCGACGCTCGGGGAGCTCCGGCTCACGCTGGCCGGATACCGGGTGCGCAGCGTCGACCGGGCGAAGGCGCTGTCGCGCGCCCTGCGCGAGGAGGCGCGGCCCGACCTGCTGCTGCTCGATGTCGTGCTGCCCGACGGCGACGGCTTCGACCTCCTCGCGCAGCTGCGCGGCCGCCCTGAATTCGCAACACTGCCTATCGTGCTGCTGACGATGAAGGCGGAGCTCGCCGACATCCGCAACGGCCTCGCGCTCGGCGCCGACGGCTACATCACCAAGCCCTACAGCAAGAACCAGCTCGCCGAAGTCATCGGCCGGGTGCTCAAGCAGCCGCTAGCTGGCGAGCAGCCGCGGCAGCCATAGCGCGATCGCCGGAAATATACGGCGAGCAGCGCGAGTAGCAGCAGATCCGCAAAGATGAACGGCGTCACGCCGCGGTAGATGGTGCGGGCCCCAGCTTGTCGAAGGTGATGGCGCGAAAGTGCTCGGAGAGCGGGCGCAGGTTGAGATTCCAGGCGTAGGCGCTCGAGGCCGAATCGCCGGTGCCGAAGTTGCCGCCGTAGATGCCCTCGACGTCGATCCAGCGCCCTTCGGGCAGAAGCGCCATTACCTTACTTGGCGGTGACCAGCTCGTCGGCCGGCGTGCCGAGCGTGCGCCAGTCGGTGCTCTTCGGCACGATGCCCTCGAAGGACGCCAGCTTCACGTGCGGGATGTGCGGCGCAGTGGTGCCGATCGCCGGAGCGCCTTCGCCGAATTTCTTCGCCGCGGCGACCATCATGCGGCGGAACTGCACCACCGCGACGTCGCTCGAGCCCGGATGGTCACGGCTGCGGTCGGCGATCGGTCCCATCGACTCCCACATCGCCATGTCCTGCGTCGGG
>VBCP01000004.1 GCA_005888925.1 Betaproteobacteria bacterium
GCCGCCGAGCTCGCGCTCGGGCCGGACGCGATCGAGCGCTACCGCTCGAGGCTCGACTTCGAGCTCCAGACGATCGTGCAGATGGGGTTCGCCGGCTACTTCCTGATCGTGGCGGACTTCATCAACTGGGCGAAGACCAACGGCGTGCCGGTCGGGCCCGGTCGCGGCTCGGGCGCAGGCTCCCTGGTGGCCTATTCGCTCGGCATCACCGACCTCGATCCGCTGCGCGACGACCTGCTATTCGAGCGCTTCCTCAATCCCGAGCGCGTGTCGATGCCGGATTTTGACATCGATTTCTGCCAGGACGGGCGCGACCGCGTGATCGACTATGTGCGGCGCAAGTTCGGCGAGGAAAGCGTGTCGCAGATCGCGACTTTCGGCACGATGGCGGCGCGCGCGGTGGTGCGCGACGTCGGCCGCGTGCTCGACCTCGGCTATAACTTCTGCGACCAGATCGCGAAACTCATCCCGGTGCAGCCGGGCAAGAACGTCACGCTCGCCGATGCGCGCAAGGCGGAGCCGCTGCTGGCCGAGCGCGAGAAGAACGAGGACGAGGTGCGCGAGCTGCTCGAGCTCGGCGAGAAGCTCGAAGGGCTGGTGCGCAACGTCGGCATGCACGCGGGCGGCGTGCTGATCGCGCCGGGGCGCCTCATTGAGTACTGCCCGCTGTACGCGGCCGAGGGCACCAAGCACGTCATCTCGCAGCTCGACAAGGACGATGTCGAAGCGATCGGCCTGGTGAAGTTCGACTTCCTCGGCCTCACCACGCTCACGATTCTCGACTTGGCGGAGCGCTCGGTTCGCGCGATGGGATTGCCTGATTTCGCGCTGGCGCGCATTCCGCTGGACGACGCGGCGACCTACCAGCTGCTTTCGGCCGGCAACACCACCGTCGTGTTCCAGCTGGAATCGCGCGGCATGCGCGACCTCATCCGTCGAGCGCGGCCCGACCGCTTCGAGGATGTGATCGCGCTGGTCGCGCTCTACCGGCCCGGCCCGATGGATCTGATCCCGGATTTCATCGCGCGCAAGCACGGCGAGCAGCGCGTCGATTATCTCGACGCGCGGCTCGAGCCGATCCTCGGCCCGACCTACGGCATCATGGTTTACCAGGAGCAGGTGATGCAGATCGCGCAGGTGATCGGCGGCTATACGCTCGGCGGCGCCGATCTCCTACGCCGCGCGATGGGCAAGAAGAAGGCCGAGGAGATGGCGCAGCAGCGTGACGTCTTCGTGGCGGGCGCCCAAAGGAACGGCTTGTCGCGCACCAAGGCGACGCAGCTGTTCGACCTGATGGAGAAGTTCGCCGGCTACGGCTTCAACAAGTCGCACGCCGCGGCCTACGCGCTGCTTGCGTACCAGACGGCGTACATGAAGGCGCATTACCGCTCGGCCTTCCTCGCCGCGAACCTGTCGGCGGTCATGAACGACACCGACAAGGTGCGCCAGTTCCACGAGGACGCGCTCGCGAACGGACTCGCGATCCTGCCGCCGGACATCAACGCCTCCGAGTATCGCTTCGTGCCGGTCGACGGCCAGCGCATCCGCTACGGTCTGGGCGCCGTTCGCGGTACCGGCGAGGCGGCGATCGAGGCCATCGTCCTGGCGCGCCGCGAGGCGGTCTTCACCGATCTCTTCGACTTCTGCCGCCGGGTCGACAAGCGCACGGTGAATCGGCGCGTGGTCGAAGCGCTGGTGCGTGCCGGCGCCTTCGACGCGCTCGACGCGCAGCGCTCGAAGCTCCTAGCCTCAGTCGGCCGCGCGCTCGAGGCTGCCGAGCAGGCCGAACGCGCGGCCAGCCAGTCGAGTCTCATCGGCGAGGCCGAGGCGGCGCGCGGAGGCATCCACGCCTATGTCGACCTGTCCGGCTGGGATCTGCGCCAGAAGCTCTTGGAGGAGAAGACGGTGCTCGGCTTCTCGATCTCGGGTCATCTCTTCTCGGTCTACGAGCGCGAGCTCGCCGGCTTCGCGCGTACGCCGCTCGCGAGACTCAGTCCCGGAGACCGGGTGTGGATGGCTGGCGTCGTGACCCAGACGCGCATGCAGATGACGCGTCGCGGACGCATGATGGTGGTGACGCTCGACGATGCCAGCGCGCAGGTCGAGATCACGGTGTTCAACGAGCTGTTTGAGAAGAGCCGCGACAAGATCAAGGAGGACGCGCTCTTGGTGGTCGCGGGCAAGGTGCAGCGCGACGAGTTCTCCGGGGGCTTGCGCGTCGGCGCCGACGAGCTGCTTGATATCGAGAGCCTGCGGGCGCGCTTCGCGGCGCGCCTGCGCATCGCCATGAACGGGGAAGCAGATGCAAAGCGCCTGCAGCAGCTGCTCGCGCCGTACCGCGCCTCGGGCGGCGGCGCCTGCCAGGTGGTCGTCGCCTACCGCAATGCCACGGCTGCCTGCGAGGTGGCGCTCGGCGACGCCTGGCGCGTGCGGCCGGACAGCCGGCTGATCGCCGAGCTCGGCGCCTGGCTCGCGCCGGAGAACGTGCAGCTCATCTACGGCGCCGCCGCCGTGGCGGCTTAGTTCGGGGCCCAGCGCACTTCGCAGCCTTCGCGGCTGAGCAGGCCGCGCTGATGCAGGTACCAGCCGTTCACCAGGCGCTCGTGCGGATCGAAGCGCCGCTTTTCGGCGAGAAAGCTCTTGAGCTGCGGATAGCAGGCCTCGGTCTGCTCGCGCGTCGCATCCGCCGTGCAGGCGATCTGGAAGCTGCCGCCGGCCGCGATCGCCGCGTCGATCAGCTCGTGGCGCAGCTGCGTGCCGCGCACCGCCGCCCCCAGGCCCGCCGGCTCGGCAAAGCTGAGCTTCACCTCCGCGTAATCGCGCCGTGCCCAGCGCAGGTAAGTGTCGTCTTCCTGCAGGGTCCGCCGCACGGCGACGCTTTGCAGCGGAATGCGCCAGTCGCTGCAGCGCGTGTCGGTCTGCTGCATGAAGTCATCGACCGCTTCCGGCGGGAGCAGCAGCTCCAGCGCATGTCTTGCGCGGTGCTGCGGTCGCAGGTTCATTTCCTCGGGACGCATGGCGCGCTCCACCGCGCGCGCCAGCGTGCCGATGCGCAGCGTGACGCTGTAGATCGTGCCGAACAGGCCGTGCCCGCCGACCGTAAGCGCAAAGATTTCGCGGTTGCGCTGGCGGCTGACGCGACGCAGTTCGCCATCCGGCGTGACCAGGGTCAGGGAAGCGACATGGCCGACGGCCGGCGTGCCGTCGGGTCCGGCGGCGTTGCGCGCAATGCTCTCTCCGACCGTCGGCATCGTGGTGCGCACGTTGGCGCGCGCATCGCCGGGCCGCAGCTCGGCGGCGATCGCGTGCCAAGGCGTCGCCGATTGCACTTCCAGCAGGCCGTGCATCGGGTCCAGACCCAAAATGCGGCTGAGGCGCGAGGCGTCAAAGGCTTTTCCATTGCGGATGGCGTCGCACAGTTCCAGAGCGGACATCGGCGTCGTCGCGAGCATGGCACCCTCCTTGTCGTTAGCCCGCGGCCACCTTGCGCCGGTGCAAATTCCGGATCAAGGGAGAAGTGCAAAGTGGCCGAATCTGATACCGTCGGTCGCATGCCGCTGCGCAGCCGCCTGGTCGACGCCATGAAGGCCTGCCTGCGCGCGCGCGGCATGACCTACGGCGCGCTCGCCGCCAAGCTCGGCATCTCCGAGCCGACCGTGAAGCGCATGTTTTCGCGCGGCAGCTTCACCCTGGCGCGCATCGAGCAGATCCTCGAGGTGATCGACCTCGACCTGCAGGAGCTGGCGCGGCTCGCCCGCGAGGGCTCGGGCCGGCCCGGCGAGCTCAGCACCGAGCAGGAGGCGGCGCTCGCGCAGGACGAGCGCCTGTTCTCGGTGTTCTGGCTGGTGCAGAACGACTGGTCGTTCGACGAGATTCTCGCCGCGTTCAGCGTGTCGCGCGCGCAGCTCACCAGCAGCTACGCGCGCCTGGAGCGGCTGAAGCTGATCCAGTGGGGACCGCGCGAGCGGGCGCGGCTGCTCGTGCGCCGCGACTTCCGCTGGCGCGACGGCGGCCCGGTGAAAAAGACCTACGGCCCGCGCGTAATGAGTGAATTCCTCGACGCCCGGTTCAAGGCGCCGCTCGAGTTCCTGCGCTTCGAGTCGCGCGTCATGTCGGCCGAATCGGCCGCCGTGCTGAAGCGGCGCCTCGAGCGCGTGGTGATGGATTTCAACGAGCTCGCCGAGGTCGATTCGTCCGTGCCCAGCGGCAAGCGTGTCGGTGTCGCGCTGCTCGCGGCCTGCCGGCCGTGGGAATTTTCCGTGGTCAACGCGCTAAAGCGCCGCGCCTAGGCGCCGCGCTTACGCGCTCGGCCAGATCTCGAACCCGGCGTAGGGCCGATCGTCGTGCGCCTGCGGCGGCTCATCGCGCAGCTCGTCGACCTGCGCGAGCCGCGGACCGCGCCGTGCCCACGCGATCAGCGCCTCGAGCACGGCAGCATCACCCTGCAGCAAGGCTTCGACGCTGCCATCGCTGCAGTTGCGCACCCAGCCGGCGACGCCGAGCCGTCGCGCTTCATCACGCAGCGCATAGCGGTAGCCCACGCCCTGCACGCGCCCCATGACACGAATTTGCCGCGTCCTCATGCAAGCCGTCCGAGCAGATGTTAAGCTGCCCGCGGAGAGGGAGCAGCTCGGCAAAAAAGGGGAGATCGACGATGCGCATCGGCTTGCTGGTAGTGGCGGGACTCGCCCTGATCGGGTTCCTGGTGGTGGCCGTGGTTCTGCCGCAGATGGCCGGCACCGAAGCCAAGGAAGCGGCGCAGGCGCTGGTCGCCGGCGCGCAGTCCG
>VBCP01000137.1 GCA_005888925.1 Betaproteobacteria bacterium
ATCCGGCGCACGTCGATGAGGCGGGAAAAGGGCTCAAGCGCGCCGCCGGCTTCCTGCGCTCGCAGCTCGCCAAACGCATCAAGCTCTACACCACCCCGGAACTGCGCTTCGAATACGACGAGTCGGTCGAGCGCGGCGATCGGCTGTCGCGCCTCATCGATTCCGCGCTAAAGCCCCGCAAATGATCGACGGCGCGCTGCTGCTCGACAAGCCGCTCGGGCTCTCCTCCAACCGCGCGCTGCAGGAGGCGAAGAAGCTGCTCGGCGCGAAGAAAGCGGGCCATGCCGGCACGCTCGACCCGCTCGCCTCCGGGCTGCTGCTGATCCTGGTGGGCGAGGCGACCAAGTTCGCCGGGCCGATGCTGGAGGCGGACAAGGAGTATCTCGCCACCGTGAAGCTCGGCGTGACGACCAGTACGGCCGACGCCGAAGGCGCCGTGCTGGAGGAAAGACCGGTACAGGTCGGCGCCGAGCAGGTGGCCGCCGCGCTCGCGCGCTTTCGCGGCCCGCTCGAGCAGCTGCCGCCGATGCATTCGGCGCTGAAGCGCGACGGCGTGCCGCTCTACCAGCTCGCGCGCGCGGGTCGCACGGTCGAGCGGCAAGCGCGACGCATCGAGATCCACGAGCTGGAACTGCTGCAATGCGCCCCGCCGATCCTCGAGCTTCGCGTCCGTTGCAGCAAAGGCACCTATATCCGCGTGCTGGCCGAAGACATCGGCGCCGCCCTGGGCACGGGCGCTCACCTGGCGGCCCTGCGGCGCACCGGCTCAGGGCGCTTCCACGTGCGCGACGCGGCGACGCTCGAGGAGCTGCGCGTCATGCCCAATCGCCGCTCGGCGCTCCTGCCCCTGCGGGTCCTGCTCGAAGGCCTGCCGAGCGCGGAGCTCGACGCCGCTGCGGAGACGCGCCTGCGCAACGGCCAGCCGTTGAAAATCAGCGGGCTGGAGGAAGGGCTGTGCGCGCTCTACCGCGCCGACGGCGCCGTCATCGGCCTGGGGCAGGCTCAGGCGCAAGGCATCCTCAGGCCCCTGAGGCTCACCCAAGCGGCTGAAAAACATCGAAAAACCTTGTGAGCCGGCAGGCGCTTCGGTTAAAATCGCCCGCTCAAAAATTATCGAATCGATCGCGAAAGAGAGACTGACGAATGGCATTGCAGGTCCCGCAGAAAGCGCAGGTGGTGAAGCAGTACCAGCGCTCCGGCAAGGATACCGGCTCGCCCGAGGTGCAGGTCGCGCTCCTGACCGAGCGCATCAACGGGCTCACCGAGCACTTCAAGACGCACGTCAAGGATTTTCATTCGCGGCGCGGGCTCTTGGTCATGGTGAGCCAACGCCGCAAGCTGCTCGATTATCTGAAGCGCAAGGACGCGGACAAGTACCGCGGACTGATCGAGAAGCTGGGCCTACGCAAATAATTTCCCAGATGCCGCAGTAAAAATGGACGCTCACCGTGTGGTGAGCGTTTTTGTTTGCGGCTACAGACAGAGGACTGCCTTTGAACCCCATCAAGAAGACTTTCACGCTCGGCAACCACCAAGTGACGTTCGAGACCGGCGAAATCGCCCGCCAGGCGCACGGCGCCGTCATCTGCACCATGGATGACACCGTGGTGCTTGCCACCGTGGTCGGCTCGAAGACCCCGAAAGCCGGACAGGACTGGTTCCCGCTCACCGTCGACTACGCCGAGAGGACCTACGCCGCGGGCAAGATCCCGGGCGGCTTCTTCAAGCGCGAGGGACGTCCTTCCGAGAAGGAAACGCTGACCTCGAGGCTGATCGACCGGCCGATCCGGCCCCTGTTTCCAGACGGTTTCCTGAACGAGGTGCAGGTCGTCGCGCAGGTGCTGTCGCTTAACCCCGAGGTCGACTCCGACATTCCGGCGATGCTGGCGGTGTCCGCGGCAATCACCCTTTCCGGCCTTCCGTTCAACGGCCCGATCGGCGCCTGCCGCGTCGGCTACGTCAACGGCGAGTACGTGCTCAACCCGACCATGACGCAGCTCAAGGAATCGAAGCTCAACCTGGTCGTCGCGGGCACCGAGCAGGGCGTGCTGATGGTCGAATCCGAGGCGCTGGAACTGCCCGAGGACATCATGCTCGACGGCGTGACGTTCGGCCACCAGCAGATGCAGGCCGCGATCCAGGCGATCCACGAGCTCGCCGAGGTGGCGGGCAAGCCGGCCTGGGACTGGCAGCCGCCGGTCAAGGACGAGGCGCTGGTCGGGCGCGTGAAGCAGCTCGCCGAATCGGACCTGCGCGAGGCCTTCCGCCTCAAGCTGAAGAAGGCGCGCTCCGAGGCGATCGACGCCATCTGGAAGCGCACTTTCGAGTCGCTCGGCGTCGGCAAGGAAGGCGGGCCGTCAGCCAATGTGGTCAAGGAGGCTGCGTTCGCGCTCGAGTCATCCATCGTGCGCAGCCAGATTCTCGACGGCGAGCCACGCATCGACGGCAGGGACACGCGCACGGTAAGGCCGATCGCCGTGCGCGTCGGCGTGCTGCCGCGCACGCACGGCTCGGCGCTCTTCACGCGCGGGGAAACTCAGGCGCTGGTGACGGTGACGCTCGGCACCGGGCGCGACGAGCAGATCATCGACGCGCTGGCGGGCGAGTACCGCGAGCGCTTCATGTTCCATTACAACATGCCGCCCTACGCCACCGGCGAAACCGGGCGCTTTGGCTTCACCAAGCGCCGCGAGGTCGGCCACGGCCGGCTCGCCAAGCGCGCGCTGGTCGGGCTGCTGCCCAAGGCAGAAGATTTCGGCTACTCGCTTCGCGTCGTGTCGGAGATCACCGAATCGAACGGCTCCTCGTCGATGGCCTCGGTGTGCGGCGGCAGCCTTGCGCTGATGGACGCCGGCGTGCCGATCAAGGCGCACGTGGCCGGCATCGCGATGGGCCTGATCAAGGAAGGCAACCGCTTCGCGGTGCTCTCCGACATCCTCGGCGATGAGGATCACCTCGGCGACATGGACTTCAAGGTCGCGGGCACCGAGCAGGGCATCACGGCGCTGCAGATGGACCTCAAGATCGAGTCGATCAACAAGGGCATCATGAAGGTGGCGCTCGACCAGGCGCGCGAGGCGCGCCTCGCGATCCTCGAGATCATGAAGCAGGCGATCGAGGGCTCGCGCACCGAGCTGTCCACCTTCGCGCCGCGCATCATCAAGATGAAGATCAACCCCGACAAGATCCGCGACGTCATCGGCAAGGGCGGCGTCGTGATCCGCGGCATCCAGGAGGAGACCGGCACCACCATCGAGATCGAGGACGACGGCACCATCTCCATCGCCTGCGTCGCGGCCGAGGGCGGCGAGGCGGCGAAGAAGCGCACCCAGGAGCTGACCGCGGACGTCGAGGTCGGCAAGGTCTACGAGGGGACGGTACTGCGGCTACTCGACTTCGGCGCGATCGTCCAGCTCATCCCGGGGCGCGACGGCCTGCTGCACATCTCGCAGATCAGCCAGGAGCGCGTCAACGCCGTGTCCGATCACCTGAAGGAAGGCCAGGTGGTGAAGGTCAAGGTGCTGGAAGCCGACGACAAGGGGCGCGTGCGCCTTTCCATGAAGGCAGTGAGCCCTCAGGAAACGGCCAAGACCACCGGCTAGGAAGAATCCTTGGGAAAAAAGATCGGGGCCGCAGGCCCCGATCTTTTTGCTACTTGGCGACCTGCCGCTCGCGCAGCTCGTCGAGCGTCTTGCAGTCGATGCACAGCGTCGCCGTCGGGCGCGCCTCGAGCCGCTTCAGGCCGATCTCCACGCCGCAGCTGTCGCAGTAGCCGTACTCGTTGGCGTCGATGCGCGCGATGGTCTCGTCGATCTTCTTGATCAGCTTTCGCTCGCGATCGCGGTTGCGCAGCTCGAGCGCCATGTCGGACTCCTGGCTCGCGCGGTCGTTCGGGTCGGCGAACACCGTGGCCTCGTCCTGCATCGTGTGCACGGTGCGGTCGATCTCCTGCGAGAGCTCGGATTTGAGGGCTTCGAGGATCTTGCGGAAATGGCCGCGCTGCTTCGCGTTCATGTACTCCTCGCCCTTCTTCGCGGCGTAGGGCGTGAAGCTCTTTCTCGTCAGTTCGACAGCCATTTCAGGTGCAGCCCAAAAAAGTGAGGCGCTTTTGTAGCAGAAAACCCCCCCTGTCGCAAGCCAATCGCATTGCCCCAAAGATGCGCTAAGGGTATCATTTGGCGCCATTTTCGGGGTGTGGCGCAGCCTGGTAGCGCGCTTGCTTTGGGAGCAAGATGTCGGAGGTTCAAATCCTCTCACCCCGACCAGTGTTTTTGCAGTTTTTGCAGCCTTGCTCGCGGACTGCCCGTAGCTCAACCGGATAGAGCACCAGCCTTCTAAGCTGGGGGTTGTGGGTTCGAGTCCCGCCGGGCAGGCCAACGCCGAGTTTTGCAGCGGGTTCGCAATGGTGGCCGTAGCTCAAAGGTAGAGTCCAGGGTTGTGATCCCTGTTGTTGTGGGTTCGAGTCCCATCGGCCACCCCATCATTTCCCGGTGAACACGCCGCCGGCCGCGCCGCCGGCCAAGTGGTCACGCCCGCTGATTCCCCAGCGCGCCGCGGTGGGCGACGCCTTTGCCGCGCTTTGCCACGCCGCGCTCGCGCAGATCGCGGCCAACGCGCCCGGTGTGGCGCGTGGCGACGAGCCCGAGTATCTGCACCAGCTGCGCGTCGGCATGCGCCGGCTGCTCTCCGCGGTGCGCGCCTTTCGTCGCCTTCTGAAGCGCAATCGCGCGGACGAGGTCGTGCGCCCGTTGCGCCACGCCATGCGCGTCTTCGGCACCGCGCGCGACTGGGACGTGTTTTGCTTCACGCTGGCTCGCGCCAAGGCGAACCGGGATCTGGTTGCGCGGGCGAGCCGAAAGCGCGCCGCGGTGGCACGCGCTGCGCGAGAGCTGGCGGGCTCGCCGGCATTCGACAAAGCGCAACGGCGCGCACGGCGCTGGCTGAGCAGAGATCCGTGGCGCTCGGATGCCGTGCAAGGCGACCCGCTGCTGGGCTACGCGCGGCGCTCGCTCGAACGTGCGCACCGCAAGCTGCGCAAACGCGCACGCCGCATCGACTGGCGCGATCCGGCGCGCCGCCATGTCGTGCGCATCGCCCTGAAGCGGCTGCGCTACGGCTGCGACTTCTTCGCCGGCTGCTTTCCGCAAGCGGCGGTCGGCCCGTTTCTCGGCCGCCTCGCGAAGCTGCAGGACACCCTCGGTGAACTCAACGACATTTCGGTCGCGCGCACGCTGCTCCAGCAGCTGCCCGCACAGACGTCAAGCGTGCAGCGCTGGCTCGAGCGGCGCGAGCGCGAGCTCACCGCCTCGCTGGCGAAGGATTGGAGCGCGCTCGAGCGCCGGCGCCCTCACTGGCGGGCGCAGCCAAGGCGTCGCGCACGGCGATGAGCACTTCGGGCCTCGGCCAGGCGAGCTTGAGCGCCCGGAAGCGCCGCTGCACCGCCGCTCTTGCGTCACCGACTTCGCAGACGAGCAGCCCCTCGGGCTCGAGGTGCGCCGGCGCGAGCGTCAGGATCCGCGCGACGAGAGCGAGGCCGTCGCCGCCCCCCGCGAGCGCGAGGCGCGGCTCGTGGCGCAATTCCGCCGGCAGCGCGGCCATCGCACGCGCGCCTACGTAGGGCGGGTTGCTCAGGATGAGATCGTAGCGTGCCGCGCCCAGACCATCGAAGAGATCGGACCGCTGCGGCCGCACACGGCGTCCCAAGCGGTGCCGCGCCACGTTCTTGCGCGCCACGGCGAGCGCGGCGGGTGAGACGTCAACCGCATCGACCTTCGCCCCCGGGAAAGCGCGCGCCGCCAGTATGGCCAGGCATCCGGATCCGGTGCACAGGTCGAGCACCCGGCGCACCGGCCGGCGGCGGAGCAATTTCTCCTGCAGCAGCTCGGCGATGTGCGAGCGCGGCACGATGACGCGCTC
Source organism: Betaproteobacteria bacterium (assembly GCA_005888925.1). Lineage (GTDB taxonomy): Bacteria > Pseudomonadota > Gammaproteobacteria > Burkholderiales > SG8-39 > SCGC-AG-212-J23. Next base: position 5,917 of record VBCP01000137.1, read on the forward strand.
ATCGACATAGAAGGATTGCCCGGCGAGCCACGCTTCCTTCAGCAGGTAGGCGACGGGGATGCGCTCCCCGATGCGCCGCTCGGCCAGCCGCTCGATGCGCTCGGCGTCCTTGGCGTTACCGCCCAGATCGGCATCGAACGGCAGCCCAAGCCCACGCAGGACCAGCCAGGCCGCCTCGTCGCGGGCGTTGTCGGTGCCCTGGCCGTAGAAGAGCGCGGCGGCCGTGAAGCGGCGCGTGATGCGCTCGATCAGCTCACCGAGCGTCAAGCCAGCAGCGCGCGCAGCGTGTCGAGATAGATGCGAGGCAGGATTTCGAGCTCGTCGAGCGCGATGTGCTCGTTCAGCTTGTGGATGCTCGCGTTGACCGGCCCCATCTCGATCACCTCGGGGCAGATGTCGATGATGAAGCGCGCATCCGAGGTGCCGCCGGTGGTCGAAAGCTCGCCGTTGGCGCCGGCATGCCGCTTGCCGGCCTCGAGGACGATGCCGGCCAGCCGGCCGCGCTTGCTCAGGAATGGTTTGGCGCCGAGCGTCCAGTCGATGGCGTAGTCCAGGGCGTGGTTCTTGAGCAGCGCTTCGACGCGCTGCTTGAGCGAGCGGTCGCTGCTCTCGGTCGAGAAGCGGAAGTTGAAGTCCACCTCCACCGAGCCTGGCACGACGTTGCCGGCGCCAGTCCCGGCATGGATGTTCGACACCTGGAAGCTGGTCGGCGGAAAGTTCTCGTTGCCCTTGTCCCATTGCGTGCGCGCGAGCTCGGCCAGCACCGGCGCAAGCAGATGAACGGGATTCTTCACCAGATGCGGATAGGCGACGTGCCCCTGAACGCCGCGCACCACCAGCCTTGCCGAAAGCGAGCCGCGCCGCCCGTTCTTCAGCGTGTCGCCGAGCGTGTCGGCCGAGCTTGGCTCGCCGACGATGCAGTAGTCGATGGTTTCGTTGCGTGCCTTGAGCTTCTCGACCACGCGCACGGTGCCGTCGAGCGCCGGGCCTTCCTCATCCGAGGTCAGGAGCAGCGCGATGGATCCGGTATGGCGCGGCCGCTCGGCGACGAAGCGCTCCGCCGCGACCACGAAAGCGGCGATCGACGATTTCATGTCGGCCGCACCGCGCCCGTAGAGCTTGCCGCCCCGGACCGTGGGCACGAAAGGATCGGAATGCCATTCCGCGAGCGGGCCGGTCGGCACGACGTCGGTATGGCCGGCAAAGCAGACCACCGGGTGCTCGGCGCCGCGGCGCGCCCAGAGGTTGGTCACCTCGCCGAACTTCATGGGCTCGCAGCGAAACCCCGCCTTCGCCAGGCGCGCGGCCAGCAATTCCTGGCAGCCGGCGTCCTCGGGGGTGATCGACCTGCGCGCTATGAGCTCTTTCGCGAGCGACAGCGCCGCAGTTCCCCCGGGTGCATCAGGCATTCATGTCGATCTTGAAGTCGTTGAACGACGCGTTGCCGGCGGCGGAGAGGACGCCCTTCTTCTCTTCCGCGCCGGACTTGTCTCCGGACTTCTCGGGGGCGGGGGCCGCCTTCGGCGGCAAGGCCTGGCCGCTGATCTCGCCGGCGGTCGCCTGATTGATGAGCCACAGCATGTTGGTCGCCGAGTCCGCGTTCGTCATCGCTTCTTCCTGCGTGATCTTGCCCTCGATGAACAGCTTGAACAGCGCCTGCTCGAAGGTCTGCGAGCCCGGCGACATGCTTCTCTCGAGCGCGTCCTTGATCTCGTTGATCTCGCCCTTCTCGATCAGCTCGGCGATGTGGCGCGTATTGAGCAGCACCTCGACCGCGGCGATGCGCGCGCCGGTCTTGGTGCGCACCAGGCGCTGCGAGATGATCGACTGCAGCGCCGCCGCCAGGTCGAGCAGCAGGCTCGGCCGGTTCTCGAGCGGGTAGAAGTTGATGATGCGGTTCATGGCGTGATAGCTGTTGTTCGCGTGCAGCGTGGCGAGGCACAGGTGGCCCGACTGCGCGTAGGCGAGCGACATCGCCATGGTCTGCTTGTCGCGGATCTCGCCGATCAGGATGCAGTCGGGCGCCTGGCGCAGCGCGTTCTTCAGCGCAATCTCGAAGGCCTTGGTGTCGGTGCCGACCTCGCGCTGGTTGACGATCGACTTCTTGTTGGTGAAGATGAACTCGACCGGGTCTTCCAGCGTGAGGATGTGACCCGACTTGCGCTCGTTCCTGAAGTCGAGCATGGCGGAGAGCGAGGTCGACTTGCCCGAGCCGGTCGCCCCGACCATCAGGATCAGGCCGCGCTTCTGCATGATCACTTCCTTCAGCACCTCCGGCACGCCGAGCGAGTCGAGCGCCGGGATCAAGCTCGGGATGTAGCGCACCACCACGGCCGGCGTGCCCTTCTGGCGGAAGGCGCTGATGCGGAAGGTGCCGACGCCTTCGTAGGCGTACGCGGTGTTGAGCTCCATCTCCTCTTCGTATTCCTTGATCTGGCGCTCGTTCAGCACCTCGTAGAGGAGCTGCTGCACCGTGGCCGCGCTCATCACGGTCTGGTTCACCGGCATTGCCATGCCGTTCAGCTTGATGTTGATCGGCGCGCCGACCGAGATGAAGATGTCGGACGCCTTCTTGTCGGCCATCACCTGGAACAGCCGCTTCATTGCAGACATGTTGCCGCCCCCCAAATCCCAAAGTACGCCTAGTTTAATCCCCCCTGAGAAGTTCGTTCAGGCTGGTTTTGGCGCGCGTCTTGGCATCTACCTTTTTTACAATCACCGCACAGTACAGGGCGCAGCTGCGGTCGCCGGAGGGCAAAGTACCGGAAACCACCACCGAACCGGCTGGCACGCGTCCATAGAGTATTTGGCCGCTCGCGCGGTCGAAGATGCGCGTGCTTTGGCCCAGATACACTCCCATCGAGAGCACGCTGTTCTCCTCGACGATCACGCCCTCGACCACCTCGGAGCGCGCGCCGATGAAGCAGTTGTCCTCGATGATCACCGGATTCGCCTGCAGCGGCTCGAGCACGCCGCCGATGCCGACGCCGCCGGAAAGGTGCACGTTCTTGCCGATCTGCGCGCAGGAGCCGACCGTGGCCCAGGTGTCGACCATGGTGCCTTCGTCGACGTAAGCGCCGATATTGACGTACGAGGGCATCAACACGGCATTTTTTGCAATGTAGGCGCCGCGCCGGACCATGGCCGGCGGCACTATGCGGAACCCCGCGGCCGCGAAATCGAACGACGGCCCGAACTTGCTCGCCACCTTGTCGTAATAGCGGGTGGCGCCGCCCTCGATCACCCGGTTGTCTTCCAGGCGGAAGGAGAGCAGCACCGCCTTTTTGAGCCACTGATCGGTGATCCATTCGCCGCCCAGCTTTTCGGCCACCCGCAGCCGGCCGGCGTCGAGGCCGGCAATGGCTTCCTCCACCGCGTCGCGCAGCCCGCGCGGCGCGTTGGCCGCGTTGAGCGCTGCGCGCCCTTCCCAGGCTGCCTCGATGGTGTCCTTCGCGCTCACAAGGAAACGGCGAAGCGCATGATGCGCTCCATCGCCTCGACGCACTCGGCGAGCGGCGGCACGAGCGCTATGCGCACATGATTCGCGCCAGGATTGCCCTTATCGGTCTTTCGCGCCAGAAAACTTCCAGGAAGCACTAGCACATTGTATTGGCCGTGCAGGCGGCGCGCGAATTCGGCGTCGTCGATTGGCGTGCGCACCCACAGATAGAAGCCGCCGTCGGGCATCTCGGTGCGCAGCGGCTCGCGCACCATGGGCAGCACGGCGCGGTATTTCTCGGCGTAGAGCCGGCGGTTCTCCTCGACATGCTCCTCATCGCCCCATGCGGCGATGGAGGCAGCCTGCACCGCAAGGCTCATGGCCGAGCCGTGATAGGTGCGGTAAAGCAGGAATTTCTTGATGAGCTCAGCATCGCCGGCCACGAACCCGGAGCGCATGCCCGGCGCGTTGGAGCGCTTCGACAGGCTGGAGAACGCCACCAGCCGCTCGTACGAGCGACCCAGGCGATGCGCGGCCTGCAGGGCGCCGAGCGGAGGCTCGCCGCAGTAGATTTCAGAGTAGCACTCGTCAGAGGCAACGGCGAAGCCGTGCCGGTCGGACAGCTCGAAAAGCTCGCGCCACTCCTCGAGCCGCATGACACGGCCGCTCGGATTGGCGGGCGAGCAGGCATAGACCAGCTGCACCCCGGCCCAGGTTTCCGGCGCCCCGTAGATGGGCGTCGCGCCGGCGAGCAGCGCCGCCCCCTCGTAGATTTGGTAGAACGGGTTGGGACACACCACTCGGGCCTCCCGGCTCGGGTCGATCAGCGTCTGCGCGAAAGCGAAGAGCGCCTCGCGCGTGCCGTTGACCGGCAGCACCTCCTTTTCGGCATCGGGCTGCGCGATGCCATAGCGGCGGGCGAGCCATTTCGCGATCGCCTGGCGCAGCTCGGGCGTCCCGGCGGTGAGCGGATAGGAGGCGAGCCCATCCAGTGCCGCGGCCAAGGCATTCTTGACCAGTACGGGTGTTGGATGCTTGGGCTCGCCGATCTGCAGATTGATCGGGCGCAGGGCCGCCGGAGGGGTGTTGCCCGCGATCAGCGCGCGCAGCTTCTCGAACGGATAGGGCTGGAGCTTGGCAAGGAGTGGATTCACCGCGCCGGCCTCATTGAGGCATGGGTGCGCGCCAGCCTTTCTTGCGGTGCTCGGCGATCACCGTGGTGTAAATCCCGCCGCGGACGTTGAAGCGCGCCTCCAGCCGCATCAGCCGCGGCTGCGTCGCACGCACCAGATCATCGAGGATTTTGTTCGTCACGGCCTCGTGGAACGCGCCCTCACCGCGATAGGACCAGACGTAGAGCTTGAGCGATTTCAGCTCGACGCAAAGCTTGTCGGGAACGTAGTCGAGCACGAGCGTCGCGAAGTCCGGCTGCCCGGTCATCGGGCAGAGGCAGGTGAACTCCGGAATCTCCATGTGGATGCGGTAGTCGCGGCCACGCGCAGGATTGGCGAACGTCTCTAGCCGTTTGCTGGGGCGCGAAGGCACTCAAAAACCGCCGGAAATAAAGCGCGCAAATGTTATCATTTTCGCGTGCGTCTAACTCAAATAAAACTATCCGGATTCAAATCCTTCGTTGATCCTACTTCGATTCATGTGCCCGGCCAGCTGGTCGGCGTCGTAGGGCCGAACGGCTGCGGTAAATCCAACGTGATCGACGCCGTGCGCTGGGTGCTCGGCGAGAGCCGCGCCTCGGCGCTGCGCGGCGATTCGATGCAGGACGTGATCTTCAACGGCTCGGTCAATCGCCAGGCGCTGGCGCGCGCCTCGGTCGAGCTCGCGTTCGACAACTCCCTCGGGCGCGCGGCGGGGCAGTGGTCGCAGTACGCCGAGCTCTCGGTGAAGCGCGTCCTGCAGCGCGACGGCGAGTCGAGCTACTACATCAACGGCACTCACGTGCGCCGGCGCGACATCACCGACATGTTCCTCGGCACCGGCCTCGGGCCGCGCGCCTACGCCATCATCGAGCAGGGCATGATCTCGCGCGTCATCGAGGCGAAGCCCGAGGAGCTGCGCGTATTCCTCGAAGAGGCGGCGGGCATTTCCAAGTACAAGGAAAGGCGCCGCGAGACCGAGACGCGGCTCGGCGGCACGCGCGAGAACCTGGCGCGCATCACCGACATACGCCTGGAGCTCGCCACGCAGATCGAGAAGCTCGACGCGCAGGCCCAGGTGGCGACGCGCTATCAGGAGCTGCAGGCCGAGCTGCAGTTGAAGCAGCACCTGCTGTGGTATCTGCGCCGGCGCGACGCCGCCGCCGAGCGCGAGCGCCATGGCGCCGACGTGGCGCGCGTGACGAACGAGCTCGAAGCCGAGAACGCGCAGTCGCGCGCGCTGGAGGCGCGGCTCGAAGCCGCTCGCGCCGCGCACTACCAGGCGGGCGATGCGATGAACACGGCGCAAGGGGCGCTCTATGCCGCGAATGCCGAGGTCGCGCGCCATGAATCCGAGCTGCGCCACGCGGAGGAGACCCGCGCGCGCCTGGAGAGCCAGCATACCGAGCGGCGCACGCAGCTCGTCGCCTGGCGCGAGCAACGCTCGCAACTCACCCAGGCGCTGCACATGTGGGCCGCACGGGCCAGCGACGCCAAGCAGCGGGTTCTTGCCACCCAGGAAAAACTGGAAGCCGAAGGCGCGCGGCTGCCGCAAGCGGAGCAGGCGTTCCGCGCCGCGCAGGAGCGCCTGACCGAGGCGCGCAGCCTGCTCATGCGGACCGAGAGCCGCCTGCAGCTCGAGCAGGCAAACCGCGCGCACCTGCAGCGGGCGGCCGAGGCGCTGACGCAGCGGCGCGAGCGCCTGGACGCCGAGCGGCAAGCGCTCGCCGAGCCCGACGCGACTGCGCTGCGCGAGCTCGAAGCGCGTATCGCGCAGATCGACGCCTCGCTCCAGGCGGCGCGCCAGGCTTTCGAGGCCTTGCAGGGGGAATGCGTGGCGCTGCAGGAAGCGAGCGCGCAAGCGGCAGATGCCGTCGGCATGGCGCAGCGCGAGCACGCGGCGGCCGAAGCGCAGCTGTCGACCCTGCGGCAAATCCAGGCAGACGTGCAGAACAACGCGCCGCTGCGCGATTGGCTCGAGCGCCACGGCCTCGCCGCCGCCGCACAGCTCTGGCAGAAGCTGCGCATCGACGCCGGCTGGGAAACGGCGGTCGAAGCGGTGCTGCGCGAGCGCCTGCATGCGCTGCAATCGGGCGCCATCGATCGCGGCTTCACCGAGCGGCCGCCGGCGAAAGCGAGCCTCTTCGAGCCCTCGGCAGACCTGGCCGCCGCCCCGGCGAGCGGCGTGCCGCTGGCGGCCAAAGTCCACGCCCTCGACGACAGCATCCGCGGCGCGCTGGCGGACTGGCTCGCCGGGGTATTCGTCACCGACGGCAGGCCCGATGCCGCAGCCCGGGCGGCACTGCCGCCCGCTGCGGTGCTGGTGAACCGGGAGGGCGATCAATTCACGCGCCACACCGTGAGCCTGCACGCGCCCGATCCGGCCGATGCGGGTCTGCTCGCGCGCCAGGCCGAGATCGGGGCTCTCGGCGAACGTTGCGCCGAGCTTGCGCGCCAGCTCGAGGGCGCGCAGCGCGCGCTCGAGCAGGCCGAGAATGAACGCGCCGCGCGCGAAGCCGCGCTCGAGGACGCGCGCCTGGAGATCGGGCGTCAGGAAAAGGCGCGGCACGACGCCCAGATCGAGCAGCTCAAGCTCGCACAAGCGCAGGAGCGTTACCGCGAGCGCAGTGCTCAACTGCACGCCGAACAGACCGAACTCGCGGCAGAAGCCGAGCGCGGCGGGGAGGCGCTTGCTGCCTGCGAGCGCGCCGCCGCCGCGATCGGCGACGAGATCGCCGCGGCGCGGACCCGGCTGGAAGCGAGCCGGACCGAACATATCAACGCGGAGACGGCGCTGGCGGAGCAGCGACGCGCCGTGCAGCAGGCCGAGCGCGAGGCGCAGGACGCGCTCTTCGGCGAGCGCGAGTGCGGCTCGAAGATCGCCGAGATCGACCATTCGGTGCGCGTCATCGACCAGCAGATCGAGCGCGGCGATCTCGAAGTCCTCAAGCTGACCGAGGAGCTCGCCGCCGATCCGATTCCCGCGGTGCGCGTTGCCCTGGACGCGGCGGTGGAGGCGCGCATTGCGTGCGAGAAAACGCTGGCAGAGGCGCGCAATACGGTGGAGGTGGCTGCCGCGGCGCTGCGCGAGATCGAGGAGGCGCGCCTGCAGATCGAGGCCAAGCTCGCGCCGCTGCGCGAGCGGCTGGGCGAGCTGCGGCTCAAGGAGCAGGCGGCGAGCCTCAACTACGAGCAGTACGCGACGCAGCTGCGCGAGGCCGGCGCGGACGAAACGCTGCTGACCGGCGAAGCGGAGCGCGCGCCGCGCCCATCGGCACTGCAGGGCGAGATCACGCGCATCACGCAGCAGCTCGGCGAGCTCGGCGCCGTCAACCTCGCCGCGGTCGAGGAGCTGCGTACGAGCCGCGAGCGCAAGGGCTTCCTGGATGCGCAGTCGAGCGATCTCGACGAGGCGGTAAAGACTCTGGAGGACGCGATCCGCAGGATCGACCGCGAGACGCGCGAGCTGCTGCGCGAGACCTTCGAGAGCGTGAACCGGCACTTCGGCTCGCTCTTCCCGACCCTTTTCGGCGGCGGCGAGGCGAAGCTCATCATGACGGGCGAGGAGATCCTCGACGCCGGCGTGCAGGTCATGGCGCAGCCGCCGGGCAAGCGCAACACCAGCATTCATCTGCTCTCGGGCGGCGAGAAGGCGCTCACCGCCATCGCGCTGGTCTTCTCCCTCTTCCAGCTCAACCCGGCGCCTTTTTGCCTGCTCGACGAGGTCGACGCGCCGCTGGATGACTCGAACACGGTGCGCTTCTGCGAGCTGGTGCGCCGCATGTCGGCGCAGACCCAGTTCCTCTTCATCAGCCACAACAAGATCACGATGGAGCTCGCCGAGCAGCTGATCGGCGTCACCATGCCGGAGTCGGGCGTGTCGCGCGTCGTGGCCGTGGATATCGACGAGGCCTTGCGCATCCGGGAGGAGCTCGCCGCCTGACGGATCTGCAGATCGGTCTTGCGGTCATCGGCGCCCTCGCCGTCGCCGCCGTGCTGGTCTACAACCGCTGGCAGGAGCGCGGTGTGCGCCGCGAGGCCGAGCATGCCTTCGGCTCGGGCCACGCCGATGTGCTGGTGGACGCGCGCCGCGAGCCCGTGCTCGAGCCGCGCCGCCCGCAGGTAGCGCCGGGCGCGATCTCGGCGGAGGGCATCGACTATGTCATCCAGGTGATTCCGCGGGAACCGGCACCGGCGGTGGTAGTGCTCGAGGCCTGGGCGCCGATCGAGCAGCGCTTTGCGCGCCGCGTGCTGCTCGCGAGCAGCGAAACGCTGATCCGTGCGGCGCTGCAGCTCGTGAGCCGCGCCGGAGTGGTGAGCGACGCGGAGCTGCTCGAATTCCGCACGAGGGTCGAAACGATGGCGACCCAGCTCGGCGCCGCGGTGCACGCGCCCGAGATGCGCCAGGCGCTCGAGGCGGCGCGCGAGCTCGACCGCACCTGCGCCGACACGGATATCCAGGTCGCGCTGCACGTCGTGGGCATTGGCAGCGCGCCGGCGCAATTCGAAAGCCAGCGCTTCCAGGCCGCCTCGCGCGACGACGGCGTGACCCTCACGCTCGACGTTGCGCGTACGCCGGAGCCGCGCGCCAGCTATGAGGCCATGGCGCGCGCCGGCCGCCAGCTCGCGCAGGCGCGCGGCGGCCGCCTGGTCGACGACACCGGCAAAGAACTCGACGAGCGCGCGCTCGCGGCGATCGGCACGCAGCTCGACGCGGTGCGAGAGCGCCTCGCCGGCTGCGGCATCGAGCCCGGCAGTCCGCTCGCGCTGCGCGTATTCTCATGACCAGCCCGCGCGAGCGGGCCGCGGCCCTGCGGGCCGAGCTCGAGCGTCACAACCGCCTGTACTACGTCGAGGATGCGCCGGAGCTCACCGACGCGGAGTACGACCGCCTGTTCCGCGAGCTGCAGGCGCTGGAGCAAGCGCATCCCGAGCTCGCCGCGCCCGATTCGCCGACGCAGCGCGTCGGCGGCGCGCCGGCCACGGATCTCGCCCCGGTGCGCCACGAGGCGCCGATGCTCTCGATCCGCACGGAGACCGATACCGAGGACGCCGGCGCGGCCAAGTTCGACGCGCGCATCCGCCGCGAGCTCGAGCTCGCGGCCGGCGATGCGCCGGTCGAATATGCCGCGGAGCTCAAGCTCGATGGCCTCGCCATCAGCCTACGCTACGAGAAGGGCGCGCTCGCGCGCGCCGCGACCCGCGGCGACGGCGAAGTCGGCGAGGAGGTCACCGCCAACGTGCGCACCATCCACAGCATTCCGCTCAAGCTGAAAGGTAAAGCGCCCGAGGTGCTCGAGGTGCGCGGCGAGATCTTCATGACGCGCGCCGCGTTCGAGAAGATGAACCGGCGCCAGGCCGAGGCGGGCGAAAAGCTGTTCATCAATCCACGCAACTCGGCGGCCGGAGCCGTGCGCCAGCTCGATCCGAAGATCACGGCGCAGCGCCCGCTTTCGTTCTCCGCGCATGGCTTCGCGGTGGTGCGCGGCTGGCGCCTGCCGCAGCGGCATAGCGAGGTGCTCGACCGGCTGGCAGCGTTCGGCATCCCCGTCGATTCCAGACGCGCCGTGGTGCACGGCGCCGAAGGGCTGATCGAGTATCACCGCCGCATCCGGGCGGAGCGCGAGAAGCTGCCATTCGACATCGATGGCGTGGTCTACAAGGTGAACGACCTCGGGCTGCAGCGCAGCCTCGGCAACGTGGCGCGGGAGCCGCGCTGGGCGATCGCACACAAATATCCGCCGCAGGAGGAGGTGACCGAGGTGCTCGCGATCGAGGTGCAGGTCGGCCGCACCGGCACGCTCACGCCGGTGGGGCGCCTGAAGCCGGTGTTCGTCGGCGGCGTTACGGTGAGCAGTGCCACGCTGCACAACGAGGACGAGCTGCGCCGCAAGGACGTCTGGGCCGGCGATACGGTCGTGGTGCGGCGCGCGGGCGATGTGATCCCGGAAGTGGTCAGCGTGCGCACGCCCGGCCCGCGCCGCGCCGAGGACCGCTTCGAGATGCCGCAAAGCTGCCCGGTGTGCGGCTCGCCAGTGGTGCGCGTGGCGGGCGAAGCGGCGACGCGCTGCACCGGCGGCCTCTACTGCAAGGCGCAGCGCAAGCAGACGCTGCTGCATTTCGCCGGCCGCCGGGCGATGGACATCGAGGGCCTGGGCGAGAAGCTCGTCGACCAGCTGGTCGAGCGCGACCTGGTGGCGAATCCCGCCGATCTTTACCGCCTCGACGCCGCCACGCTGGCGCATCTCGAGCGCATGGGCGAGAAATCGGCGCAGAACCTCGTTCTCAATATGGAGAGGTCGCGTAAGGCCGAGCTGCATCGCTTCATCTACGCCCTGGGCATTCCCGGCGTCGGCGAGGAGGTGGCGAAGCTGCTGGCGCGCCACTTTGGCAGCCTGGCGGCGTTTCTCTCCGCCGACTGGCCGGCGCTCATGGCTGACAAGGAGGCCGCGCGCAAGGAGAATGCGCAGCGCAAGAAGCGCGCGGAGGCGGCGCGCGAAGTGCCGCTCGAGGGGATCGGCCCCGAGCTCGCCGACGCCATCGGGAAGTTCGTGCAGGAGCCTCATAATCGCGAGGTCATCGCCCGCCTGAGCGGAGCCCTCCAGGTCTCGGCGCCGCCGCGGCAGGCGCGCGCGGCAGGCAAGACCTTCGTGCTGACCGGCTCGCTCACCGGCATGACGCGCGAGGAAGCACGCGAAGCGCTCGAGGCGCGCGGGCACAAGGTGGCCGCGGCGGTGTCGAAGAAGACCGACTACGTCGTCGCCGGCGCGGAGGCGGGCACCAAGCTCGAAAAGGCGCGCAGCCTCGGCGTGCCGGTGATCGACGAAGCCGAGCTCAAGCAGTTTTTGAAGGAGCGGTGATGCCCAGGCTGAGAAAAGCGGTGTTCCCCGTCGCCGGGTTCGGCAGCCGGTTCCTGCCCGTCACCAAGGCGAGCCCCAAGGAGATGATGCCGATCGTCGACAAGCCGCTCATCCAGTACGCCGTCGAGGAGGCGGCGGCCGCCGGCATCACCGAGATGATCTTCGTCACCGGCCGCAACAAGCGCGCCATCGAGGACCACTTCGACAAGGCCCACGAGCTCGAGACCGAGCTCGAGAGGAAGGGCAAGGAGGCGCTCCTCGCGCAGGTGCGCTCGGTGCTGCCTGAGAAGGTGAGCTGCATCTACATCCGCCAGCCCGAGCCGCTCGGCCTGGGCCACGCGGTGCTGTGCGCCCAGCCGGTGGTGGGCAATGATCCCTTCGCCGTACTGCTCGCCGACGACCTGATCGATGCCAATCCGCCGGCGATGGCGCGCATGGCGCAGATCTTCGAGAAGGAGGGCTCGTCGCTCCTCGGCGTGGAAGAGGTACCGCACGACCAGACGCAAAGCTACGGCATCGTCACCATCGACAAGATGCAGGGCGATATGGCGCGCATTCATAGCATCGTGGAAAAGCCCCGGCCGGCGGATGCACCGTCCAACCTCGCGGTGATCGGCCGCTATGTGCTGACGCCGCGCATCTTCGAACTGCTCGCCCACGTCACCCCTGGCGCGGGCGGCGAGATCCAGCTCACCGACGCGATCGCCGAGCTGCTGGTGCACGAGCGCGCGCTCGCCGTGCGGCTGCCGGGGCGGCGCTTCGACTGCGGCTCGAAGCTCGGCTACCTGCAGGCGACGGTGGAGTTCGGCAAGCGCCATCCCGAGGTCGGCGGAGCTTTCACGCGCTATCTCGAGTCACGCTAGACTCAAGGTCGCATGACCGACGTGCAGCGCGCCTGGCGCTTCCTCGAGGATTCCGACCCGATCGCCAGCGCCGAGGAAGTCCAGGCGGCGCTGGCGCGCGTCGCCGCGCAGGTGAGCGAGCGGCTGGCGACGAGCTACCCGCTGGTGCTCGCCGTGATGGGCGGCGCGGTGATCTTCGCCGGGCAGATCCTGCCCCTCTTGCACTTCCCGCTCGACTTCGACTACATCCATGCCTCGCGCTACGGCGCCGAGACGCGCGGCGCGCAGATCGACTGGCGCGTGACGCCGCCGGCGAGCGCGCGCGGCCGCGCGGTGCTGGTGCTCGACGACATCCTCGACGGCGGCGACACCATGGCAGCGATCCGCGAGCGGTTGATCGAGCTCGGCGCGGCGAGCTTCCACTGCGCGGTGCTGGTCGAGAAGATCCTGAAGCGGCCCAAGCCGATCCGCGCCGATTTCGTCGGCCTGCACATCGAGGACCGCTTCGTCTTCGGCTACGGCATGGACGCCAAGGGCTACTGGCGCAACCTGCCGGAGATCCGCGCCATGCGGGAATCCTGAGACCGGTGCTGGCGATCATCGGCGGCAGCGGGCTCTCCAAGCTCGGCAACATGGAAGTGACGCGGCGCAAGGTTGCGCGCACGCCCTACGGCGAGCCTTCCGGCGCGCTGACCTTCGGGCGCATCGGCGCCTGCGACGTGGTGTTCCTCGCCCGGCATGGCTACGGCCATACCATCGCGCCGCACGAGGTGAACTATCGCGCCAACCTCTGGGCGCTCAAGGACGCGGGCGCCGGCGAGGTGGTCTCGATCGCTTCGGTCGGCGCCATCAGCAGCACGCTCGCACCGGGTGCGCTCGTGCTGCCGCACCAGGTGATCGATTACACCTGGGGCCGCCATGCCACTTATTTCGAGGGCAAGGGCACGCCGGTGAACCACATCGACTTCACCGAGCCCTATTCGCGCGGCTTACGCGCCAAGCTGGTGGCCGCGGCAAAGGCCTGCGGCGAGGCTGTCAGCGAGCAGGGGGTGTATGCCGCGACGCAGGGCCCGCGCCTCGAGACCGCCGCGGAGATCGATCGCCTGGGCCGCGACGGCGCCGATCTCGTCGGCATGACCGGCATGACCGAGGCGGCGCTCGCCCGCGAGATCAGCCTGGAATACGCCGCGCTCGCGGTGGTCGCCAATTACGCCGCCGGCCGCGGCGACAGCCAGCGCGCCGTGCCGCTCGACAAGATCGGCGCGGTGCTGGAGGAAGCGATGCGCCGCGTGCGCCGGATCATCGAGCAGCTCTGCAAATGATCCGCGAAGTTCTGCGCATGGGCGATCCGCGCCTCCTGCAACGCTCGCAGGAGATCCAAACCTTCGGCACGCCGGAGCTCCAGGCCTTGTTGACCGACATGCGCGACACCATGGCGCATCTCAACGGCGCCGGGCTCGCCGCGCCGCAGATCGGCGTCGGCTTGCGCGTCGTGATCTTCGGCGTGCATGCCAACCCGCGCTATCCGGACGTCGAGGAAGTGCCCGACACCGTCCTCATCAACCCGGTGCTCACGCCGCTCGGCGAGGAGATGGAGGAGGGCTGGGAGGGCTGCCTCTCGGTTCCCGGGATGCGCGGCGCGGTGCCGCGCTACAAGCGCCTGCGCTATTCCGGCTACGACGAGCTGGGCCGTCATTTCGAGCGCGAAGTGCAGGACTTCCACGCGCGCGTCGTGCAGCACGAAGTCGACCACCTCGACGGCATCCTCTACCCGATGCGCATCCGCGATCTGTCGAAGTTCGGCTTCAACGAGGCGCTGTTTCCCGGGCAGGCCCTGCCCGAAGAGTAATTCTTATAGCTTTGCCTGCAGCGAGCGCAGGATTTCCTCGCGCGTCATGCGGACGTACATCCTGCGGCTGGGCCAGTCGACGCGTGCGACTGCGGCGAGCGGCACCAGCAGCGCCTGTCCCTCGCTCTCGACCAGGAGACCCGTGACGGCGCAGGTCTCTTCTTCGAGCACCAGATCCGCGACTTCCCCGATCCGGCCGTCGGCGGCCTCGAGCACGGCGCCGATCATCTCGTCGCCGGAGCGCCAGGGCTCGTCGCCGGGAAGCGCTATGGGTGGGCGATCGGTTGAGCGGCGCCTGGGGTGTTCGAGACTCATCGCCCCGGCCGCCGCAAGCGCCGTTCCCGCCGCAGTTCCCTTATGGGGAAATCTGCAGCTCCTTGAGCAGGTCCTGCTCGACCTGCAGCACCGTCTTGGGACTCGCCAGGGCATCGCTCGAGACCAGGAACACGTCCTCGACGCGATCGCCCAGGGTGTTGATGCGCGCGGTCTGAAGGTTGATGTGGTAGCGGGCGAGGGTGCGCGCGATCCCGTACAGGAGGCCCGGGCGGTCGCTCGCCACGACCGAGAGCACCTGGTAGGCGCCGCGCTCGTCGGGCCGGATGTCGACCGAGGGCGAGATCGGGAAGTGGCGCACGCGGCGCGAGAGGCGCCCGCCGCGCGGCGCGCCGAGCGGGGCGTCGGACTTGAGCTCGTCGGCGAGCTCGGCCTCGATCATGGCGATGCGGTCCTGGTAGTGCGCGTCGCGCCCCTGGCCCATGACGACGAAGGTGTCGAGCGCGTAGCCGTTGCGCGTCGTGTGCACCTTCGCCTCGGCGATGTCGAAGCCAGCGCGGTCGAAGTAGCCGCAGATGCGCGCGAACAGGGCCTCCCGGTCGCGCGTGTAGATCATCACCTGCAGCCCCTCGCCGAATGGCGCGAGGCGCGCCTTCACCACCGGCTTCTCGCCGTCGACACGATAGTGGAGGTTGCGCGTGTGCCAGGCGATCTCCTGCGCGTCGTGGCGCAGGAAGTAGGTGATGTCGAGGCTCGCCCACAGCCGGTCCTTCACCGCGTCCGATAGCGCGTAGAGGCGCAGGAGCCGCGCCGCCTCCGCCTGCTTCTCGGCAAGTGCCGCGTCGCGCGCGAGCGGCTCACCGGTCAACACCCGCCGAGCGGCGCGGTAAAGATCCTCCAGCAGCTTGCCTTTCCAGGCGTTCCACACCTTGGGGCTGGTGCCGCGAACGTCAGCCACCGTGAGCAGGTAGAGCGCGACGAGGCGGCGCTCGGTCTTCACCTTCTCCGCGAACGCGCGCAACACCTCGGGGTCGTGGACGTCCTGCTTCTGCGCGACGTGCGACATCGCGAGATGGTTTTCAACCAGAAACTGGACGAGCTCGCGGTCTTCCTTCGCCAGTCCATGCCGGTTGGAGAAGCTGCGCACGTCCGAGGAGCCGAGATGTGAATGGTCGCCGCCGCGGCCCTTGGCGATGTCGTGGTAGAGCGCGGCGATGTACAGCAGCCAGCGCCGCTCGAAGCCGCTCGAGAGCTCGCTGCACAGCGGGAACTCGTGCGCGAACTCGGGCTGGGTGAAGCGCCGCAGGTTCCGCACCACCATCAGGATGTGCTGATCGACGGTGTAGACGTGGAACAGGTCGTGCTGCATCTGTCCCACGATGCGGCCGAACTCCGGCAGGTAGCGCCCGAGGATGCCGTACTGGTTCATGCGGCGGAACTCGTGCACGATGCCGCGCGGCTGCTGCAGGATGTGCAGGAACATGAGCCGCGCGAGCGGGTTGCTCCGAAACTGGGCGTTGATGCGCCGGCGTGCGCGGTAGAGCGCGCGCAGCGTCGGCGCCGTCATGCCGCGCAGCTCCTGGTGCTGCATCAGCAGCAAAAACCCTTCGAGGATCGCGAGCGGCTGCTCATCGAACAGGCGCTCGTGCGCCATTTCCAGCAGTTCGCCCCTGATGCGGAAGCGCTCGTTGAGCGCGCGCGGCGCGACGTCGGGCTCGGGCGCGAGGCGCGCTTCGAGATTCTGCAGAAGGATCGTGTTGAGCTGCGTCACGCCTTTCGCGGTCTGGTAATAGCGTTGCATCATGGCTTCGCTCGCGCGCCGGTGCGCGCTGTCGCGATAGCCGAACTGCGTGGCGAGCGCGCTCTGCACATCGAACACCAGGCGGTCCTCGCGGCGGCCGGCGAGGTAGTGCAGGCGGATGCGCATGTCCTGGAGCAGCGCTTCACCCTTGGCGAGCTGGCGTGCCTCGTCGCGCTCGATCAGTCCCTGCGCCACGAGCTCGCCCCAGCTGCGGCCGATGCCCGCGGCGCGGGCAATCCACTGGATCACCTGCAGGTCGCGCAGGCCACCCGGGGCTTCCTTCAGGTTCGGCTCGAGCGAATACGCCGTGTCCTGATGCTTGGCATGGCGTTGCTCCTGCTCGAGCTTCTTCGCTTTCAGGAACGCCACCGGGTCGATGGCCCGCGCGGACTCCAGCAGCGTGGTGCGGACCGTTACGTCGTCGTCGGCGGCCTCGAGGCAGCCTTGGATCGTGCGCACGCTGTGACCGATCTCGAGCCCGATGTCCCACAGCGTGCCGATCAGGCGCTCGAGCGATTCGCGCTCGGCGGGGCCGGGCTCGCGCGCGAGCAGCACCAGGAGATCGATGTCCGAGCTCGGATAGAGCTCGCCGCGGCCATAGCCGCCGGTGGCGACGAGCGCCGCGCCCTGCGGCAGGCCGGGCACGGACTTCACCGTGCGATCGATGAGCTGCGCGTGCGCCTTGAGGAGCCTTCCCGGATTGGGCCGCGCGAGATAGGCGGCGCGCAGCGCCGCGCGCTCGGCGGCGACTTGCTCGCGCAGGCTTGCCGCGGTCATGCCGGCGCTGGGGCAGCGCCGCGCGAGAGAGTGAGCACCTCGTAGCCCTGCTCGGTGACGGCGACCGTGTGCTCCCATTGCGCCGAAAGGCTGTGGTCCTTCGTCACGATGGTCCAGCCGTCGGCGAGCTCGCGGATGCCGGGCTTGCCGGCATTGATCATCGGTTCGACGGTGAAGGTCATGCCGGGCTGGAGCGTCAGGCCGGTGCCGGGCTTGCCGTAGTGCAGGACCTGCGGCTCCTCATGGAACTTGCGGCCGATGCCGTGGCCGCAGAACTCGCGCACCACTGAGAAACCGTGCTTTTCGGCGTGGGCCTGGATCGCCGCGCCGATGTCGCCGAGGCGGGCGCCGGCGCGCACCGCGCGGATGCCGAGCCACATGCACTCGAAGGTCACGTCCACCAGGCGCTGCGCCTGGATGCTCGGCTCGCCGACGTAGAACATGCGGCTGCAGTCGCCGTGGTAGCCATCCTTGATCACCGTGATATCGATGTTGAGGATGTCGCCCGGCTTGAGCACCCGCTCGCCGGGAACGCCGTGGCACACCTGGTGATTCACCGAAGTGCAGATCGACTTCGGGAACGGCTTGTACCCGGGCGGCGCGTAGTTGAGCGGCGCGGGCACCGTGCCTTGCTCGCGCACCATGTAGTCGTGGCACAGGTCGTTGAGCTTCCCGGTGCTCACGCCGGGCTTCACGTGCGGGCTGATGAAATCGAGCACCTCGGAAGCGAGGCGGCCGGCGATACGCATCCGCTCGAGCTCTTCGGCGGTCTTCAGAACTACGGGCATTAGCCTGATTATGCTAGAATTTTGGGCTCGCTTGCCTTTGTAGGCAGGCAAATTATCCCGCGCATCCGTTAGGGTGCTTCGGCCGAACGATGAGCCGAGGTTCTTGGATGGCGCGGCAGACCTAACCCTAAGGAGAGTTTGAGTGTCGGTGACGATGCGTCAGATGCTGGAGGCCGGGGTCCATTTCGGACATCAGACCCGGTACTGGAATCCGAAGATGGCGCCGTTCATCTTCGGCCACCGCAACAAGATTCACATCATCAATCTCGAGAAGACCCTGGCGATGTACCAGGAGGCGCTCAAGTTCGCGCGCCAGCTCGCGGCGAATCGGGGCACGCTGCTGTTCGTCGGCACCAAGCGCCAGGCGCGCGACATCGTGCGCGAGGAAGCGCAGCGCTGCCAGATGCCGTTCGTCGATCATCGCTGGCTCGGCGGCATGCTCACCAACTTCAAGACCGTCAAGCAGTCGATCAAGCGCCTGAAGGAAATGGAGCAGATGCAGCAGGACGGCAGCTTCGAGCGCATCTCGAAGAAAGAGGCGCTGGGGCTGACGCGCGAGATGCAGAAGCTGCAGCGCTCGCTCGGCGGCATCAAGGACCTCACGGCGCTGCCGGATGCGCTTTTCATCATCGATGTCGGTTACCAGAAGGGCGCCGTCGCCGAGGCGGTCAAGCTCGGCGTGCCGGTGATCGGCGTGGTCGACACCAATCATTCGCCCGAGGGCATCGACTACATCATCCCGGGCAACGACGATTCGAGCCGCGCCATCCGACTTTACGCGCGCGGCATCGCCGACGGCGTGCTCGAGGGCCGCACGCAATCGCTCGAGGAGGTGGTCGCCGCCTCGCGCGACGAGTTCGTCGAGGTGGAAGAGGATGAAGCGGCCCGGTAGTTTTTCCAGCGATCCTGAAAACAAGGGGCTGCGGCCCCTTTTTTTCAACCTGCAAGGAGCAACGAGGAATGGCTGAAATCAGCGCGGGACTGGTGAAGGAGCTGCGCGAGCTCACCGGCCTGGGAATGATGGAGTGCAAGAAGGCGCTGGCCGAGTGTGCGGGCGATCTGAAGAAGGCCGAGGAGCTGCTGCGCATCAAGAGCGGCGCCAAGGCGAGCAAGGCCGCGAGCCGCATCGCCGCCGAGGGCGTGATCGGCGCCTGGCTATCGGCCGATGCGAAGCTCGGCGCACTGGTCGAGCTCAATTCGGAGACCGATTTCGTCGCCAAGAACGACGAGTTCGTCGCCTTCGCCAGCTCGCTCGCCGCGATCGCCGCGACCCGCGACCCGGGCGGCGCCGAAGAGGAGAAGCGCCAGAAGCTGGTGCAGAAGCTCGGCGAGAACATCAGCATCCGGCGCTTCAAGCGTATGCAGGCCAAGGGCAGGCTCGCGCTGTACCTGCACGGGGCGCGGATCGGCGTGCTGGTCGACTACGACGGCGCCGAAGAAGTGGGCAAGGACCTCGCCATGCACATCGCGTTCGCCAAGCCGGCGCACATGACGAAGGCGGACGTGCCGGCCGACATCGTCTCGCGCGAGCGCGACA
>VBCP01000005.1 GCA_005888925.1 Betaproteobacteria bacterium
ACATCACCGGGTCGCGCATATTCATGTTCGGCGAGCGCATGTCGATCTTCGCGCGCAGCACGTGGCTGCCGTCGGGATGCTGGCCATCGCGCATCTCGCCCAGGAGCCGCAGGCTTTCGGCCGCCGAGCGAGTGCGGAAGGGTGAGTCGCGCCCCGGCTCGGTGAGCGTGCCGCGGGTCGCGCGGATCTCGTCCGCGGACTGCGAGTCGACATAGGCGTGGCCGCGCTCGACGAGCGCGCAGGCGAACTCGTAGAGCTGGCCGAAGTAGTCGGACGCATAGTGCTCGTAAGGCTGCCATTCGAAGCCGAGCCAGTGCATCGCTTCCTTGATGGCGTCGACGTATTCCTGTTCTTCCTTTATGGGGTTGGTGTCGTCGAAGCGCAGGTGGCAGCGGCCGCCGTACTGCTGAGGCAGGCCGAAGTTGAGGAAGATGGCCTTGGCGTGGCCGAAATGCAGATAGCCGTTCGGCTCCGGCGGGAAGCGGGTGACGACCTCTTGGTACTTGCCCGAGGCGAGGTCGGCCTCGACGATCTGGCGGATGAAGTTGCTGGCGGAAGGAAAGCCGGGTTTGTTCACTCCGCGATTCTAAAACGGGAAGCCTCTGAAAATACGCTGGAATTCAAAGTCCGCCTACGCAATTTCACCACTCGCCTCGCCACCCCGGCGGGGGGTAGACTGAGCCACGTTCTCTCGGGAGGAGACCCAAATGTTCGTACGCAAGCCGCTGGTACTCGCCATGCTCGCTGCCGGAATCATCGCGAGCGATGGATTGCCTGAAGCGCAATCGACCGTGTTCGTGCCGGAGCTCGCCATGCTCGATGGCGCGCTTTGCACCGGGACCATGGCGAGCACGCCAATGATGCCGATGTTGCTCGCGCAGATGAAAACCGAGGTGAGCCCGGCGGCCAAGGCCGCGGCGAGCGCCGCGCCGGCGACGGCAGCGGCCGACCAGCCGCTGATAGCGGGCCTCGGCGCGCGCAGCTTCAAGGTCACCACCAGCTCGAAGCAGGCGCAGCAGTACTTCGACCAGGGCCTGCGCCTCGCCTGGAACTTCAACCACGCCGAGGCGCAGCGCGCCTTCCAGAAGGCGCAGCGCTTCGATCCGGAGTGCGCGATGTGCTACTGGGGCGAGGCCTACGTGCTCGGCCCGAACATCAACGTGCCGATGGATCCGAGCGCGAATGCGCCGGCCGCCGCTGCCGCGGCGAAGGCCAAGTCGCTCGCGGCAAAGGCGTCGCCGCGCGAGCAGGCGCTGATCGCGGCGGTCGCCGCCCGCTACAACACGGACCCGCGCTTCGAGCGGCCGATGCTCGACGAAGCCTATGCGGGCGCGATGGCGAGCGCCGCGGCCAAGTTCCCGGACGACCTCGACATCCAGGCGATGTACGCCGAGTCGCTGATGGACCGCTCGCCGTGGAACTACTGGCAGCCCGGTGGCGCCAATCCCAACGCGGTGGTGGCGCCGCTCGTCCCCACGCTGGAGACCGTGCTGAAGAAGGATCCGAACCACATCGGCGCGATCCATCTCTACATCCACGCGGTGGAAGCATCGGCCGACGCTAAGCGCGCCGAAGCATACGCGGACAAGCTGGCGAAGCTCGCGCCGAACGCGGGGCACCTCGTGCACATGCCGGCGCATATCTACTACCGGCTCGGTCGCTACAAGGATTCGCTGGCGACGAACCAGGTCGCGGTGAAGGTCGACGAGACGTACATCAAGCAGTTCGCGCCGCAGGGTGTGTATCCGCTGGGGTACTACTCGCACAACCTGCATTTCGTGATGGTCTCCGCGCAGATGTCGGGCGAGGCCCCGATCGTCGTCGCGGCCGCGGGCAAGCTCGCGGCCAACATCCCGGATGAGGTGGCGAAAGCGGTGCCGCTCGTCGTGCCGATGAAGGCCGGCCCGTACTGGGCACATGCGCAGTTCAGCGACCTGCCGACGGTGCTCGCGCTGCCCGACCCGGGCGCGCAGTTACCCTATCTGCAGGTCGCGTGGCGCTATGCGCGCGGCGTCGCCTTCGCGCAGAGCGGCAACCTCGAGGCCGCCCGCACCCAGGTCGCCGAAATCGATCGACTCGTGTCGACCGCCGACTACAGCGCGTTCACGGCCTGGGGCATTCCGGCTAAGGACGTCGGCCGCATCGCGTCCCACGTGGTGCGCGCACGCATCGCGCAGGGAACCAAGGACCTCGACGGCGCGATCCGTGAGCTCGAGGCGGCGGTGGCGATCCAGGACACGCTGCCGTACATGGAGCCGCCGTACTGGTACTACCCAGTGCGACAGACGCTGGGTGCTGTGCTCCTCATGAAAGGCGATAACCAGCGAGCGCGCGACGCATTCAGGGAAAGCCTCGCCAAGACGCCGAACAACGCCTGGTCGCTCTATGGCCTGAAGACGACGTTCGAGAAGCAGGGCATGGCGGCAGAAGCTCGCGAAGCCGAGAGATATCTCGCGCGCGCCTGGAGCGGCGATCGCAAGCGCCTGGACCTGCAGCGGCTCTGACTTCCGTACTTAGTACGTAATTAATGTAACTGGAGGAGACATGCGTAACCAACTCATCGCCGTAGTCGCAGCGCTATTCACCGCAGGCGCGTTCGCGCACGACGAAGATTCCGGCAAAGGCCAGCTCGGCAAGGTCAATTTCGCGAACTCGTGCAGCCCGAAGGTGCAGCAGAACATCTCGCGCGCCGTCGCGATGCTGCACTCGTTCTGGTGGCCGGCCGGCCAGAGCACGTTCCAGGAGATCGCCGCCGAGGATCCGAATTGCGTGGTCGCGGCATGGGGCTTCGCTTCGATCCTGATGTACAACCCGTTCGTCGGCGGCACGCCGCCCAATGACGTGGCGCGCGCGCAGGCGGCGATCGACAAAGGCCGCCAGATGGGCGCCAAGACCCAGCGCGAGAAGGACTATCTCGAAGCGGTGGCGGCCTATTGGGAGGACTATGCGAACCGCAACGAGCGCCAGCGTGCGCTCGCGCGCTCCAAGGCCTACGAGGCGCTCGCCGCCAAGTATCCGAAGGACGACGAGGCGCAGATCTTCAATGCGCTCTACCTCATCGCCATCCAGCAGGCGTCGGACCAGACCTACAGCAATTCGCTCAAGGCCGCGGCAATTCTGGAAAAGCAGTTCGCCAAGTATCCGAACCACCCGGGCGTGGCGCACTACCTGATCCACAGCTATGACGCGCCGCCGATCGCGCAGAAGGGTGTGCCCTCGGCCAGGCGCTACGCCGGCATCGCGCCGGCGGCGCCGCACGCGCTGCACATGCCCTCGCACATCTTCACGCGCGTCGGCGCATGGCAGGATTCCGTGGCGACCAACCGCCGCTCGGCCGACGTCGCGCTGAAGGGCAACGAAGGCGACGATGCGCTGCACGCGATGGACTACATCGTCTACGCAAACCTGCAGCTCGGCCGCGACGGCGAGGCGCGCAAGACCTACGAGCAAGCGGCGCGAGTGAGCCCGTCTACGCCGCGGTTCGTCGGGCCGTATCCCCTGGCGGCGATGCCCGCGCGCCTGGCCGTGGAACGCGGCGCGTGGCGCGAAGCGGCGCAGCTGCAGCCCATGCAGAGCAAGTTCCCATTCACGGAGGCCGTCACTCACCAGGCGCGCGCGATCGGCGCGGCGCGCATGGGCGATGCGGCGGCGGCGAAGGCGGATCTCGAGAGAATCACGGAGAAGCGCGACGCGCTGCGCGCGGCGAAGAACGACTATTGGGCGACCGAAGCCGAAGTGATGCGCCTCACGGCGGCCGCCTGGGTCGCGCTCGCCGACAGCCGCGGCGAGGAGGCGCTCGGCCTCGCGCGGGAGGCCGCGGACCTCGAGGACAAGAACGAGAAGCATCCGGTGACGCCGGGGCGCATCCTGCCGGCGCGCGAGCAGCTCGGCGACCTGCTGATGGAGCTCAAGCGTCCGGCCGAGGCGCTCAAGGAATACGAGCAGTCGCAAAAGCGCGAGCCCGATCGCTTCCGCGGCCTCTACGGCGCGGCGCTTGCCGCCGAGATGGCGGGCGACGCCAAGGCTGCGCGCCGCTACTACGCCCGCCTCGTGCAGGTCGCCGGCAAAGGAGAGCCGCGGGCCGAGCTCACGCTCGCGAAGGCGTACCTGAGCCAGTAATTCGAGGTCAGGGTCGTAATTATTCGGGGAAGGCCCCAATGAAAATCAATTGGGGTCTGTCCCTGGTTCTGGGTCTGTGGTGTCTGGCAGCGTTCGCCCAGAGTTTTCCTACCAGGCCCATGAAGATCCTGGTGCCGGCTGCCGCCGGCAGCTCGCCCGACATCCGCGCGCGGCAGATCGCGGCGAAGCTCTCGGAGGCGTTCGGCCAGGCGGTGATCGTCGACAACCGGCCGGGCGCGAATGGCCTGATCGCGGCGCGCGAGGCGGCAAGAGCACCGGCCGATGGGCACACGCTGTTCCTCGCGCTGATCAACAACGCCGTGGCCGACGCGCTCAGCCCGGATCCGTGCTGCCGGCTGGGCATGGAGCTCTTGCCGGTGTCGCGCTTCTCGATGACGCCGTACATCATCGTGGTGCATCCGAACGTGCCGGCGCAGTCGCTGAAGGAATTGCTCGAGCAGGCCAGAGCGAAGCCCGAATCGGTGAGCTACGCCTCGCATGGGCCGGGCAGTCTTTCCAACCTGCTCGGGGAATGGCTCAAGACCGAGTGGGGCGCGCGGCTCCTGGAAGTGCCCTACAAGGGCGTGAACTCCGAGATCCCCGACCTGCAGAGCGGCCAGGTGATGAGCGCCTTCATCGTGCCGCAGGTGGTGGTCGCGGCGATCAAGGCCGGGAAGCTGCGCGTGCTCGCGGTGACCGCGCGCGAGCGGCTCGCGATCCTGCCCGACGTGCCGACGACCGCGGAGGCCGGCGTGCCCGGCCTCGAGGCGGTGGTGTGGAACGGCATCTTCGTGCCCGCCGGAACGCCGCAGGCCGTAGTGCAAGCGCTGCACCGGGAACTGGTGCGCGCCTACAACGCGCCTGAGATCCGCGAGCAGCTGCGCGCCGGCGGCTCCTATGCCGCCGCCGACACGCCCGAGGAGTTCGCCGCCTTCGTGCGCGCCGAGAAGGAAAAGTGGGGCCGCGTGATCCGCGAGGCAGGCATCAAGGCGCCCTGAGTTTCACCGGGGTTTAACAGGGGCCGACCCCGATTTCGTTTAACAAGCGCGGCGACATTCTCTGTGGGCCATGCCGGGGCACCGCGCCCCATCGTCGTGCGTAATCTGGCGGACGTTACCTTTACGCCCATGGGCCAGAGACTGCTGCCGCAAAACCTGATCGATCTCTACGCGCACTCGCTCGCGATCGAGCGCGAGGCCTTCAAGCGCTTCGTCGAGCTCGAGCGCTTCATGCGCGATGTGGGGATGGACCATATCGCCGAGGAGTTCGAGAAGATCGGCAAGGAGGAGCAGGAGCAGTACGAGGCGCTCGCCATCGGCACTGCCGAGCGCGCGCTGCCGGCGCTCGAGAGCTGGGAGTACGCCTGGCACTACCTCGGGCCCGACGCCGACCGGGTCAACGCGCCGAAGAATGCCCGCGATGCGATCAAGCTCGCGCTCATGACCGAGCGGCGCGCGCAGAACTTCTACATCGACGTCGCCGAGCACGCCAACGACGACGCGGTGTGTGCCTTCGCCGCGGAGATGGCGGCCGACGAGCAGCGCCACGTCGCGCGCCTCGAGCAGCTCTTGGCGCGCGAGCCGGAGCCCGCCAAGAGCTCCGACGAAGACGCCGAAATCCTGCGCCGCTAGCTCTTAAAGACCCACTCGCCGTTGCCCTGCCGGCAGGCGACGCCCTTCACCGCGTCGCTTAGCTTGCCGGTCGATACCTTGGTCACGAATTCGCGGCAAGGGGTCGTCTTGTCCCCGACGTTGCGCGTCGGCGTGAGCTCGTACTGCACGCCGGAGCTGTTCTGCCACTTCACGGTATTCCTTTCGCCCGCGAGCTCGAGCGCATGACCCATGCAGCCGCGGTCGGCGTCGTCGATCGCGCGGCCGATCTTCGCGCCGATCACGGCGCCGAGCACGCCGCCTACGAGGATCGCGACCGGCCGGTTCTCGTTCTTCGCCGCGCGCGAGCCGACCGCCCCGCCGACCACGCCGCCGAGCACCGCGCCCACCGCCTGGGTGTTGCAGTGGCCTTCGAGCACGCCGTAGTCCTTCTCCCATTTCTTGCCGGTGTAGCCGACGTAGTTCGGATCGTTCTTCTTGCGCCAGCCGTGCGCGGGCGCCCAGGGCGGCGGATCCGCGGGTGCCGGCACCGGGACCAGGGCGAGCGTAAAGAGCGCGACCAGCGCGAACCGGATGCTTTTCATGTGATCTCCCTTCGATGTTGTTGGTGAAGGGAGTGTAGAGCAGTTCAAGTGGCGGCCTGCCCGCGCGGCGAGGCCGGTGTGAACTTTCTCTCAGAAACCGATTTTCGACGAGCCGCCAGCCGCGGCCGGCGCCTGTGCGGGCCCCATCGCCGGCACCGCCGGCGCCATCTTCGCAAGCCCCACCTCGAGCAGCTTCTCCGTCTGCTGCACCAGCTCGACGGCCGTCGCGTTGTCGTACAGGAGGCTGCCGCCTTTGGCAGTGATGCGCACGCGCGTCGCGTGTTTGGTGATCGGCTCGATGTCGATCTCGATGTCGCGGTTCTCAGCGCGCGCGAAGATCGTCTCGCCGGTGTCGAACCTGCTCGTGCTGTCGAGCGCGAGGCCCATGCGCTCGAGCGCGGCGATCGAGGCGCTCTTCACGGCGGCCACCGGCGCGGTGAAGGTGCGCGAGGCGACGCCGTCCATGTTGTAGCGCAGTGCCGCGGAAGCGCTCGCGCCGAGGATCGCGATCGCGACCGGCTCGCAGGCGGCGAGCAGCAGGCACGCTCCGAGGAGGAAAAATACGCAGTAGCGCGCCATATGGCGTCACGCTGCCCCTCGTCACACTACGCATCAATCCGCTACGCGTAGTTCCACAGGCGATGACGTTGGCGCCCGACAGCGCCTTATAGTGCGCGCGCATGCTCCGGCTCCTCATCCTCTTCAACTCCAACCGCCCGCGGGGCCGCCTCGCGCTTTCCGTGGCGGGCATCGCGCTCGGCGTGGCGCTCGGCTACGCCGTGCATCTGGTGAATCGCGCGGCGATCGAGGACGTCGCCGCGGCCGTGCGCTCGGTGGCGGGAGAAGCCGACATCGAGGTGCGCGGCGGGCGCGCCGGCTTCGCCGAGTCGCTGTACCCCACGGTCGCGAAGCTGCCTGGGGTGAGTCTCGTCAGCCCGCTGCTCGAGCTCGATGTCGGCGTCGCGGGAAAGGAGGGCACCCTGCGCGTGATCGGCGTCGACATCCTGCGCGCCGCGGTGCTGCAGCCGGCGCTGGTGATGGAGGAGCGCTACGAGCTCGTCTCGCCGGACAAGGTCTTCCTCTCCGCCGGCGCGGCGGCGGCGCAGGGGCTGGCGAAGGGCGACGTGCTGCGGCTCGTCGTCGGCTCACGCACCGTGGAACTCGAGGTCGCCGGTGTGCTCCCGGGCTCGGCACTGCGCGGCCAGGCCGCGCTCGTCGACATCGCGACCGCGCAATGGCGCTTCGGCCGCCTGGGCGAATTGAACCGGCTGGATGTGCGCCTCGCTCCCGGCCGCGATCGCGGCGCGATGGTGAGGCAGATCCAGGCGCTGCTGCCGCCGGGCGTGCACGCGGCCGCGGTCGAGAGCCTGGAGCAGGCCGGCGGTTTTCTGGTCTTTTCTGCTCAGGCACTCGAGACCGCCCGCCGCCGCGGCGAGCACGCGCTGCTGCGGGTCCTCGGCCTCGAGCGCCGCGGCATCGCGCGCCTGGTGCTGCTCGAAGCCGCCGCCCTGGGCGCGATTGGCGCGCTCATCGGTCTGGCGCTGGGTTATGCGCTCGCGATCGCCGCCATGCGCACCTGGGGCGCCGATCTCGGCGCCGGCCAGTTCCGCAACCTTTTCCCGGAGCTGCGCTTCTCGCCGTATGGCGCGCTGGTCTATTTCGCCGCCGGCATCGCGGTCTAGGTTTTGGGCGCTCTGTTACCCGCCCGGGATGCGGCGCGTACCCCTCCCGCGCGCGCGCTCAAGGCGGGCGATGAGCAGGCGATGTTCTCCCGCGCCTCGCCGGCCTTGCCCGGCGTTGCGCTTCTCATCGTGGGCGCGCTATTGGCCTATCTGCCCGCGATCAACGGGCTGCCGCTTTTCGGCTACGCGGCGATTGCCTGCCTCTTGATCGGCACCATCGCGCTGATGCCGCGCCTGTCGCGCACCGTGTTCGATGTG
>VBCP01000135.1 GCA_005888925.1 Betaproteobacteria bacterium
TCGGTGTCCGGCCCGCGTTCATGTCGGCGGCGGAGTTCGGTGAGCTGATCGCGCGAGAGGACGCGGCGCTTGCGCGCCTGATGCAGGTGATCGGGCTGAAGAAATAGCTACTGCGTCGCCGCTTCCGGCGGACCCGGCTGGCGCGTGCGGCCGGCAGCCGCGGGCTCTTCCTTCTTGCTCTGCGTCACCGGCGGCCGCGGCACGCCGGCCTTGCCTTCGGCCGCGGACTGCTTGGCGGACTTGGTGGCCTCGGCGATGAGCTGCTGGCAGGGGCTCTCCTTGTCCTTGCCTTCCTGCATCAGCGGCAGCACCGCGAGGAACGGGCTCAAAATGCCCATCGCCACTGCGCCGGCACCTCTGACACCCATCCGCTTCCAGTCGGGTGCAACTTTGGGAGCACCAAAAGTGCCACGGATGTAAAGCGGGGAATTGAGCGAGGCGACGCTGCGGTCCTTGGGATGCGGGTTCAGCGTGACGTCCATCTCCTCGGACTTGAGGTTTACGCTGCCGGTGCCTTCGACGTTCACCACCTGGGTGTCGAAGACGAACGCGTTGGTGGTCATCATGCCGTCCTTGACGCCGAAATCGGCGATGGCGCAGCGGATGTCGACGCTGTCGTCGCCCTTCAGCTTCACCCGCGCCACGCCCCAGATGTCCATCGCGACGAGCTCCATCATGAAGCGGCTGATCTTGCCGCCGTCGAGGAAGATGCCGACCTTGCCGTTCGCGTCGCCGAGGAGCTCGCCGACCGAGTCGCCGCGGCCCGCGAGCTCGATCAGGCCGTTGATGTCGCCGATCGAGAGCTGGCCTTCCTTGATGGTCGGGAAGAACTTCGGCAGCTCGAGATCCTTGACGCGCAGGTACACGTTGCCCGCGATCGGGTCCTGCTGGCCGTCCATCTTGATCGTGCCGGCGATCCGGCCCCCGGCGATGCCGAACTCGAACGGCTCGAGCGTCAGCACCTTGTCGCGCATCTGGATGCGCGCGGCGAGATGCTCGAGGGGGAGCTGCTTCGGCCGCTTGATGCTGCCCGCAACGATTTTCACGTCGGCGTCGATGCTGTCCCAGCGGTCGGAATCGAAAGGCATGTCGGGCAGGATGCCCTCCTCCTTCGGCTGGTCGGTGCCCACCAGCGGGCCGAGGTCGGCGAGATTCAGCAGTTTTGATTCGACTGCGCCATGCATGTAGGCGCGCTTGCCGCCGAGCTCGAACTGCAGCGTGCCAGCGATGTCGCTCTCGCCGACGGTGCCGGTGAATTTCTCGTAGCGCAGCATGTGGTCGCCCTTCACCAGGCGGCCGCGCGTTGCGTACGGCGTGGTTTCCGGCAACGCGATGCCGATGACGTCGTAGAGCTCGGACATCGTCTTGCCGCGAATGTCGATCGCGAGGTCGAGCGCCGTGAGCTGCGCCACGTTGGTGATCGTGCCTTTCGCCTTGAGCGCGGTGCCGCCGACCTTGCCGCTCGCTTCGAGCGGATAAGGATCGTCCGTATCCTTGAGCGCGAGCACCGGTCCGCCGCGCCCTTCGGCGGTCGTGGGCAGGCCGTGATAGATGCCTTTCGTCTTGAAGTTCACGCCGTCGGGGTAGGTCGCGAGCTCGCTCTCGAGCGAGATCTCGCGAAGGGCGTCATCGTATTTCAGGCGCGCCTCGTCGAAGGTGAGCGCGAGGATCGAGATGCGCGAGCCTTTGCCCTCATCCTGCTGGTCGGGCTTAAGCAGCCAGTTCTTGCGCTCCTGTTCGTCGATCTCGAGGTTGATGATCGGGCGCTGCAGATGGACCTCGGGCAGGATCACGCGACCGACGAGGAGCGGCAGCAGCTCGATGCTGACTTCCACCGCGTCGGCCTGGAGCATGTAATCTTCACTCGCCCAGTCCGGATTTGCATAGCTCACCTTCTCGGCGCGAAAGCGCGGATGCACCCAGGTCCAGACCGGCTTGAAGGCGCCCTCGATGCGCAGCTCGCGGCCGCTCGCGTCGCTAACCGCGCGGGTGATCGGGCCTTTCAGGGTGGAGAGACCAAAGGCGATGAACAGCGCCAGCGCGACCAGGAGCGCGAGGATGATGCCGCCGGTCCACTTGAGTGCGCGCATTCGGTTTGGATCGTCTATGCAGGAGCTCTGTTCCCTTCCTGCAATTTTGAGACCCATTCCTGGCACCACTCCACCGCGGTTTCTTCCGGCAACACGCCACTGGACGCATCGTGTTTATAGCGCTCGCCGACGCGCCTCGCGCCCAGTTCCGTGAGGATGTCGTCGAATCGCTTCCCGCCGTAGTTGAAGGTCTCGGCGTAAGTCCTGTCGCCCAGGCCGAACACCCCGTAGCGCACCTTTGAAAGGTCGGGACGCTTGCGTTGCAAATCTTCGTACAGGGCGCGCGCATTGTCGGGCACGTCGCCCTGGCCGTACGTGGAGGTGCAGATAAGGAACGCGCCGTCACGATCGAAAACCGAGACGTCGAGGTTGTCCATCAGCAGCGCCTCGACCTGCGTTTCATCGTCGCCGAGCGCGAGCTCCATCTCCTGCGCGCAAAGCTGGGCGGTGCCCGTCATCGTGCCGATGAGGATGATGATCTTCGTCGCCGCCATTGACTAGAAAATATATTGCATCATAGAATCATGGTCAAGCACTATATTTCATGAACGCTCCTCTCTCGGCACAGCAGCAGGAACACGCCTTCCTCGCCCGGCTTGGCGAGCGCGTGCGCACCTGGCGCACCGAGCACGGCATGACGCGCAAGCAGCTCTCCGTGGCCTCCGGCGTCTCCGAGCGCTACCTCGCACAGCTCGAGGCGGGCCAGGGCAACATGTCGGTGCTCCTCTTGCGCAAGGTGGCGCGCGCGATGGGCGTCGGCGTCGAGCGGCTGGTGCGCGAGGACGACGCGCAGCAAAGGCCGATCGCGCTGCTCGGCCTGCGCGGCGCGGGCAAGTCGACGCTCGGCGCAAAGCTCGCGCAGGCGCTGAGA
>VBCP01000605.1 GCA_005888925.1 Betaproteobacteria bacterium
CTTCTGCACCACGTTCTCGCGCTCGCAGGACCGCTTCCGGCTCTCCGAGCTCACCGCCGGCCTCGGCACGACGTGGCAAACCATGGGCGTGGCGCTCAAGTTCTACGCCTGCGTCGGCAGCAACCACACCACGCTTGATGCGCTGCGCGCGCTGCAGGCGGAGCACCGCTTTCGCGCAGAAGATGTGGAGCGCATCGTGGTGCACGGCTCGCAAGTGACCGCGGATCACGTCGGCTGGAAATACGAGCCGAAGGGCATGACCTCCGCGCAGCTCAACCTGCCCTTCTGCGCCGCGACGCTGCTCCTGGAAGGAGACTGCTTCGTCGATCAGTTCAAGCCGGGCGTCGAGAACGACGCGCGGCGCATGGCGCTCGCCGAGCGCGTGCTGGTGCAGGCCGATCCGGAAATCACCGCGCGCGGCGCGAAGCACCGGCATGCGGTGCGCGTCGAGGTGCTGCTGAAGAATGGGAAAGAAGTCCAGCGATCGCAGGAAGCACCGCGCGGCAGCGACGAGCAGTTCGCGAGCGCCGCGGAGATCGTGGAGAAATTCGAGAAGCTCGCGGCGCGCGCGCTGCCCGCCAAGCGGGTGGGCGAGCTGCGCGACGCGGTGCTCGGGCTGGAAGCGCTGCGCGACGCCGCGCAGCTTGCGGCGCTGCTCTCGGCCTAGATCAGTAGCGGCCCATGCCGCCCGACGGGCGCGCGGCCTGGCCGGTGCCGGTGTCGCCGCTCGTCCCGGCGCGCCGCTCCATGTCCTGCATCTTCTGCATCTCGGCGGCGTAGTCCTGGCAATTGATCTTGCGGCGCTGGATTTCGGCGTCGGCCATCTGCTTGTTCTCGGGCTGCGTCATGCCCATGTAGCAGACCTCCGCCGGCGGCTGCTTCTCGAGATCCTTGGCGCTGGGGGCGGCGCAGGCCGCGACGACGACGAGCGGGCAGAGCAGGATCATGCGCATGACGTCTCCTTGGAAGGGATCGCGCATTGTCTCACCGACACTACTGCTTCTGCGGGCCGCTCCCGGTGTACGCGAGATCGGCGATCTCCTTCTTCGCCTCGGCTTCGTCGACCAGCTCGGGGTAGACACGCCACACGATGACGCCGAGGCCAACCGCCGCGCGCACGTAGCGCCGGTCGCCGGGCGCGACCTGGAAGGTGAGCTTCTTCTCGACCTCCGAGCCGGTGACGACTTCCATGTTTCCGGGATCGACGTCGACGAAGAACACGCCCTGCGGTTGGGCCTTGCCGACGACCTTGCCGTTCAGCGAGATTTCGGGCTGGATGGCGCCGCCCAGCGACGTCGCCCGGTAGAAGAAGATGCGCGCCTTGCCCGCGGGGCTCGCGGCGAACGTGCTCTCGACCGTGTTGAACTTGGGACCGCTCGCGCAGGCGGCGAGCAGCAGAACGAGCAGCCACGACAGTCTTCGCATGCTTGTCTCCCTATCGAACCTTGAGCGACACCGGCGTCGCCGGCGAGTAAGCCTTCTCCACCGGCAGGTAGAAGCCCACCAGCCGGTCGCCGGCCACCACGAGATACGCCTCGTGCACGTGCGCGCCTTCCACCGTGAACACCCCGTTGGCTCGGCGGTACACGTCGCCTTCGGGGATGGTGCCGACGAGCTGCCAGCGCGAGCCAGCGGGAAGGACGCGGTTGTAGCCTGCCGAGGCCTGCACGTCGGTGTCTTGCGCGATCTCGAGCTGCGGGCGCGCAGCGCCGCCGCCGGCCGGCGAAAGCACCGCGGGGTTTCGCGCGACCTCGCTCGCGCAACCGGCGGCGAGGAGCAGGATCAGCGGGGCCAGGAATGCTTTCATGTCCAGACCGGGATGATTGACCAGGTGCGCATGGTAGGCCATCCCATGGATGCGTGAGCGCGCGGCGGCGTAGCATGCACGCATGTTTCGAATCGCGATCCTCGCAGCCTTCTTCACCGCCGCCGCGCATGGCCAGGCGTACCCCACCAAGCCGATCCGCCTGATGATCGGCTACACCGCGGGCGGCTCGGCGGAAGCCGGCGCGCGGCCGCTCGCGCGGGCGCTCGAGCCGCTGCTCGGGCAGCCGCTCGTCTTCGAGTATCGCCCCGGCAACGCGGGCGGCGTGGCGATGGAGGCGATCGCCCGGGCGACGAACGACGGCTACACGCTCTACTACTTCGACAGCGGGCCGCTCACCGTCGCGCCGCATCTCGCAAAGGTCGGCTACGACAATCTCGCGTCGTTCACGCATCTGGGGCACGTCTGCGGCAGCGGCAGCCTGCTCGTGGTGCATCCCTCGACGCCGTTCAGGAGCGTCGCCGAAGTCATCGCGGCTTCGAAGCGCGAGCCGAACAAGTGGAGCTACGGCACTTCGGGCGTCGGCGGCCCGCACCATTTGTCCGGTGAGTATTTCAAAAGCGTTACGGGCGCCAATCTGCTCCACGTGCCGTACAAGGGCGGCGGCCCGGCGATGACCGACCTGA